>JBQCDM010000264.1:0-2931 GCA_051961235.1 Nucleicultricaceae bacterium (SeqCode) | reverse complement strand
GCTTCCTAATATGGCAACGGTCATGGCTTTAGCGGTCGGGATGACTGCTGTGCGCTTTGCCCTTATCGGAAAGTACGAGTTTGCGGTTATGGCAACACTTGTTGCTGCTTTTCTAGATGCGATGGATGGCAGGCTAGCGCGTCTTCTTGGCGCATCCAGTGATTTTGGTGCTGAGCTTGACTCTCTTTCAGATTTCATCAGTTTTGGTGTCTCACCGGCGATTGTTGTCTATATTCTCTCTCTCAATGTATGGAAAGGGCTAGGATGGACGATTGCGCTTTTCTTTGCAGTATGTATGGCTTTACGTCTTGCACGCTTTAATATTTATAATCGCAGCGAAAATCCAGAGATTCAGCTTTGGTCTAAACGGTTTTTTATGGGCGTTCCAGCGCCTGCTGCTGCTCTGATTGGTCTTCTGCCTCTAATTTTGTCGTTTGCAACAGAGTTAGAGATATGCGTTTCGCCCTTTAGTTGTGGTTTTTTTATGATTCTATCTGGATTTTTGATGGTGAGCCGCTTACCGACGTTTTCATTTAAAACGGTTCAAATTCCTTCTCGTTGGGTGGGTTTATCGCTTTTGGGCGTTGGGGTGTTTGTGGCGTTACTGTTAAGCGATCCTTGGCTTACTTTGGGCGCAACGCTTTTTACTTATCTCTTGAGTATTCCATTCAGCGTTCTTGCTTTTAAGAAGATGGTGGATGCAAAGCAGGCGACTTTAGATAAAGGGTAAAAGCTCTAATTGCGGCGCTTTAGAAAAGCTGCAAAGAATCCGTCGGTCTCAGTGCTGTAAGGACTTAAGTGAATAAAAGGACCCTTGAAAGAAGGAGCATCTCTGTGAAGGTGTGATGCTTTTTCAGTGCACTCTAAAAGATGAAAATCTGGATGATGTTCTAAAAAGTTTTGTACAACATTTTCATTTTCTGCCCGAAAAAGCGAGCACGTGATGTAGACCAATTCTCCCCCTTGTTTTACAAAAGTCGATGCATCCTTGATCACGTCTAATTGAAGCGTAGACATCACCTTGATATCTTCAGGTGTCAAGCGCCACCTGAGTTCAGGTTTCCGACGCAAGGTTCCACTGCCGGTGCACGGTGCATCCACTACAACGCAATCATAATGTCCGTTATGTGGTGATGTGGCATGGAAGTGTGTAAATGGGATAAACGCGATGTTTTTGGCGCCTGCTCGATCGGCTCTTTTTTTTGCTTCGTCTAAGCGATGAGCTGCAATATCCGTTGCCGTTATTTTTCCAGTTTTATTAAGCATCTCGGCCAAATAAAGTGTTTTGCCACCAGCACCAGCACAATAATCCAGAATATGCTGAGGATTGCTTTGTTGTATGCGCTGGGCAATCAATTGAGATCCGGCATCTTGAATCTCAAAATGGCCGTCTTTAAATTCTTTAAGGGCATGGAGTGCAGTACGTCCATCAAGGCGTATACCGTTACGTGTTAAGGGGATAAGCCTAGCACTTGGATATAAGTTCTTTAAAATTTTTAAAAGCGCATCACGAGACGTCTTGAGTGTATTAACTCTGAGATCAACAGAGGCAGGGCTATTGAGTGCTTCAAGCTCATCTTTTAAGTGGCTGCGGAACACATCTCCATAGAGCGACGGGTCTGCCATCCAAGTGGGTATGTTTGCTTGGATTTCAAGCGGACGTTCTTCGAGGGTGCAGGGGATATCATATAAGGCTTGAGCCATGCGTGACTCTTCTGGATCCAGAGGCAGAAGACCATACTGATCCCCGTTGAAGTATGTGTTAAAATCGCTTTTGGGAAGTTTTTTTACCAGGATCATAAACGCAATGAGAGGGGCACGATCAGTTTTAAAAGAAGAGGCGATGTTTTTAAGGGATGTGTTGATGTAGGCCCAATTTCGAATAATGTCATACAGCCCTGTGGAGATAGCCTTTCTATCGCCAGATCCCATAAATCGGCGAGAGCGAAAATAGCGCTCCAAAAATGTATCAAGAGATACTTTAGGGTTATGAATTTCAGGCAGAAGTTCAAGAATAGTTTGATAGTGGGCAGATGGTCTCATGTCCCCTTGAATCCTGTTGCGACCATATACATTTCTGAGGAGTCTTTACGGCTGGACTGGGGTTTAAAAAAACGGCACTTACTAAAATATTGAAGACACATTTTTTCAAAATCTTTATCTCCAGCGCCTCTAAAAAACTTTGTGACAAAAGCGCCACCTGGACATAGCACTTTAAGAGCAAAGCTAAAGGCTGATTCTGCTAAGGCCATGGTTCGAAGATTGTCGATTTTAGCGTGACCTGTGGTGGACGCTGCCATATCACTTAAAACCAGATCAATTTTTTGATCATCAATGAGCTCAAAAATCTTTTGAACCACAAGAGGGTCATGAAAATCCCCTTGAATAAAATGCGCACCTGAAAACGGATCAATCTCAAGCAAATCAATACCAATAATGAAGGAATTTTCCGGATTCTTTTGGCTATTATGGACGACCTGCAACCAGCCTCCTGGTGCACATCCAAGATCGACCGCTTTGATGCCTTGTTTTAGGAGGTTAAACTTTTCGTTGATTTCTTGAAGTTTAAAAGCTGCTCTTGATCGAAATCCCAGCTTTTGAGCCATTTGCACGTAAGGATCATTTAATTGCCGAGACAACCACTGGTGAGATGAGTGGGAGCGTTTGTTGGGTTTTAGAATTTTCTTCTTTATAATGCGTGGATTTGAAAACATAATTAAGATTTAGGCAATAAAAATAGCTTGGGCACTGCTTTTTCGATGATCAGGGGCCTTATGTTCACCATAAGCCATATGGGACGCCATGCCATCACGAACACCACGGTCTGCAACTTGAAGGAACCCTACCGGAATTGCAGAACAAATACCACCTAAAATTGCAGTACCGGCCAAAATCAATTCAGATCGTTCTTGACCAATGCAAGGATGAAGG
>JBQCDM010000263.1:0-3616 GCA_051961235.1 Nucleicultricaceae bacterium (SeqCode) | reverse complement strand
CCAACCGAGTCGGCAATTGGGCGAGCTTTTGGCGAAGGTGATGCTCAAGCATAAAAATGCGTTTAAGGTCACCCGCATTAGCGTAGACCACGCACCTGAAGTTGCGCAAGCCATGGGGATTCGAGCCCTTCCAACGGTTGTGGCTTTCCTTCAAGGCCGACCCGCGGATGCGTTTTCAGGCATCCCAGGAGAAGCAGACATTGAAAAATTCTTGAGCCGTTTTATGGGACCCAGCAACGCCCCATCAGCCAATCTATTGGAGGATGCTAAAACCGCCTTGGAGCACGCACAATACGAACAAGCGCACACTCTTTTTCTGATGATTCTTCAAGATGACCCGAAAAATGAAGAAGCCCTGCTTGGACTTGCCCGCGCATCCCTTGGAGAAGGTGATGTGATGCGTGCTGAAGAGGTGCTGCAAAAATTGCCCGCAGACCGCCGCTACACAGCAGGCTATCTCAGCATATCGGCAGGCATTGCTCTTTTCAAAGAATCGGCAGCCATAGAAGCAACACCATCCAACACGCTCAATGATCAAGAGCAAGCCCTCCTAGCGTTTAGAGAAGGTGCAACAGAAAAAGCCTTTCAAATTTTACTGCGCGCCATTGAGACGCAACCAAATGACGCAGAGAGCAAAGAGCGCAAAACGCTACTCAAACTATTTGAGTTTTACGGGTCATCTCACCCCTTAACGATTGTCTATCGCAAGGCTTTATCGAGATTACTCTTTTCTTAGTACCAAAGATCATTTAAAGGACCCGAACATATGACGAAAAAAGAAGCCGCCCTTGACCCCAGATTGCTGGAGATGCTCGTCTGTCCACTCACACGGGACACCCTTATTTATGACAAGAAAAAGCAGGAACTCATCAGCAAAAAGGCGGGGCTTGCCTATCCCATTAAGGATGGCATCCCCATTATTCTCATCGATGAAGCGCGCAAACTAAGGGATGATGAGATAAAATCCTCTTGATTACGTATCCTCTCTCCCCATATAAAGTTAAGCAGTAACGATAGAGCATCAAACCATGGCCATTCTTCCGATTCTCAGTGTTCCAGATCCCCGCCTTAAGGCAACGGCGCTTGCCGTGCCAGAGGTCGATGATGCGATCAGGCGTTTGGTTCAGGACATGTTTGAGACCATGTATGATGACGACGGCGTAGGGCTTGCAGCAACGCAGGTCGGCATTGCAAAACGCATCATCGTGATTGATTTTAAAGATCAGATGACGCCCCGCCCTTTGTGTCTTATTAATCCAGAAATTATTTGGACATCGAAAGAGAAGCGCTTTTTCCAGGAAGGCTGTCTTTCCGTGCCCGATCAATGGGATGATGTGGAGCGCTACGCGGAAGTAAAAGTGCGCTACTTGGATGAATCCGGAGTGACTCAAGAATTACACGCCGCGGAAATTTTAAGTGCCTGCGTTCAACATGAAATTGATCACTTAAATGGCATTTTATTTATCGATCATCTATCCAAACTGAAGCGACAACTCATGGTACAGCGCGCCATGAAAGTCCATAAAAAACAAACTAAAGGTAGAGGATGACAGAACACTCACCTCGTCGTCGGGTTGTCTATATGGGAACGCCCGATTTTGCGGTACCCGCACTCATGGCACTCCATAGCGAACCTAGCATAGAGGTTGTTGCAGTCTATACTCAGCCGCCAAGACCTAAAGGAAGGGGCTATCACCTGATGCCGTCTCCCGTACATCAAAAAGCAGACGATCTCCATATCCCCGTTTACCACCCGGAGACCTTAAGAAATGAGGCGGCGCAGCAAGCGTTGCGTGATCTTCACCCTGATCTCATTGTGGTTGCGGCCTATGGTCTTATCTTACCTAAAGCTGTTTTAGACATACCGCCCTATGGATGCTTTAATATCCATGGATCGCTCTTACCCCGTTGGCGGGGTGCGGCGCCTATTCAACGCTCCATTCTTGCAGGCGATAAAGAGACCGGTATCACCATCATGAAAATGGATGTGGGGCTCGACACCGGTGACATGATCCTTAAAAGTGCAACCTCAACAGAGGCTAAGACCTCGGACGATCTCTATCAAGAGCTCGCGCTCTTAGGCGCAAATCTCATCACGAAAGCTGTCCATCAACTTTTGGATGGCACTATCGTTTATGAAAAACAACCCGAAGACGGCGTTACTTACGCCCAAAAACTGAATAAGGAAGAAGGTCTCTTAGATTGGCGTCTTCCGGCAGACGTATTAGAGCGACAAATCCGTGCCTTCACGCCGTGGCCTGGATGTTGGTTTTTATGGAATGATCAAATGATCAAAGTGCTCAAAGCTGAGGTTGTAAAAGGCGATAGCGCCTCAAGGCCCGGTGTAGTGCTGGATAAGGATCTCACCATTGCTTGTGGCAAAGACACCTTGCGGTTGCTCCGCGTACAGCGCGCTGGCAAACCCCAGATGGATGTTGCCGAATTCCAAAAAGGCGCCCAAATTACAGTGGGGACAAACGTGATGCAGGCCCCGTTCACGGATTCAACCGATGCCGCGATATAAGCTGGTTATTGAATACGCAGGTACCAACTATGCAGGATGGCAGTGCCAAGCAGGCCTTCCAACCATTCAAGGTTCTCTAGAATTAGCTTTTTTAAAAGTCATGAGTGAACACACACCCGTCACTGGCGGTGGGAGAACGGACGCTGGCGTCCACGCTTTGGGGCAAGTCGCGCACGTGGATTTAGCAAAATCGTGGGACCCATTTGTGATTCAGCAGGCAATCAATCATCACCTGAAACCAGAGCCCATTACCGTGATTCGGGTAGAGGCCGTCGATGACACCTTCCATGCACGATTTTCAGCGACACATCGAGCATATCGCTATCAAATCATCAATCGATATGCTCCCCTTGCCCTTGATCAAAACCGTGCATGGCATATTCCAGGCCAACAGCTTGAGCTTGCACCCATGCAAGAAGCTGCGACATATTTGCTTGGAACCCATGATTTTTCAGCATTCCGGGCTAAGGAATGTCAGGCGGCATCCCCCATTAAAACCTTAGATAGGTTAGACATTACCGCTGAAGGCGATCGCTTCCACTTTCACGTGGAGGCACGCTCATTCTTGCATCACCAGGTGCGGAATTTTGTTGGTACCTTAAAGTTGGTTGGATCTTTAAAGCTGAAGCCGCTCGACGTAAAAAACATTCTCGCCTCCAAAGATCGAAGGCTCGCAGGACCCACAGCGCCTGCCTCTGGTCTTTATTTTCTTCGCATTGATTATGAAAAAGCCCCTTGATGCAGACGAACCGGTTGGCTATGGTATAAAAAAAAGGAGGGCTAACCTTTGAATCAAAGTGCTGATATAATCATTATTGGTGGTGGGCCTATTGGTTGTCTTGCAGCTCTCGAGCTTGCATCACATAACATTTCAAGCCTTATTCTCGACCAAACTCCACAAGAGATGATCGCAAATCCTCTGCTTGAAGGGCGAACGATTGCGCTTTCCTACGCATCGGTGGCACTCCTCAAGAAGCTTCATCTTTTTGAAAAACTCCAAGACAAAGCGGCACCGATTGAAAATATTGTCGTCTCCAATGGTCCAAAAGGTCAACGCCTGCATTATGGTCAAAAGGAGTCGGACGGCGAATT
>JBQCDM010000262.1:0-3329 GCA_051961235.1 Nucleicultricaceae bacterium (SeqCode) | reverse complement strand
CTCATTGCTTGTGAATCTGAAGGTGATGAGGTCCTGTTCGTCAATCAAAATATTAATATCTACTTAGGTTGCTTTGATGGACAAGAATCAACGCAACACCCCATCCGCGATCAAAGACGGTCCTGGCTTTATGTGGTCAAAGGCTCAATTTTTCTGAATGGTTTTATCCTGGAGACGGGGGATTCTGCAGAAATTGATAAAGAGCAGATGATTATCCTCAATCAAGGGCGAGAATCAGAGGTTATGTTGTTTGACTTTCTTCATCCCGCTTTGAAATAGCACCCTTAAAGTCTCAAAAATCAAAGAGTGTGTTCAAGAAATCTTTCTTTGACAAAAATCTTTTATAAGCTTTTGAGCGAGGGAAAAATTCCCAGGGAATAGGGGTGGCAAGGATGTTACGGGAAAGAAATCCGCATGCTCTATTTCTTGTGAATCGATGGCAATGGTACCACTCTCATATTCTGCTTGGAACCCTAGAATGAGCTGGGTTGGAAATTGCCAAGGTTGGTTGTCAAAGTAGCGTACGTTCGTGATATAGATACTTGTCTCTTCATACACCTCACGCATCACGGCTTCTTCAGCATTTTCGCCGGGCTCAATAAATCCCGCAAGAATGGAATAGATGTGTGCCGGAAAATGTGGGGAACGTGCCAACAAGATGTCCTCTCCTTTTTCCACCGCAACCATAACAACCGGACAAATGGACGGATAAAATCGCTCACTACAGGTGATGTTCGTGCAGATTTTAGAGGATTCATGAGGGGACTCGGTGGTCAAAGAACCGCAAGCGCCACAGTATTGGTGGCGCTTGTCCCATTCTAGAACGTGAGACGCTTTTCTTGCCACTTCCATAATTGTAGGTGGTAATGATAAGTAAAGCTCACTAAAGTCTTTCAGATGCAGGCCGTGTGGAACGGCAATGTTGTCCTTTAACATAGCCACCATATAAGTATGACCTTTATGTGTAAAGCTTTTCTGCCGTTCTACGATACCGTCCTCAAATCCTGCATCCGTTGCTTTAGGAAGAGTCATATGGTTCGTTAATAGTAAGCTTTTATCAGAAAAAATAAACCATGGTGTTTCTTCTTCATGCGAACTTAAAAAAGGTACATCCATTGCTTTTTCTCTTACATATTAACGTAACCTGATCCTCTCTATTGAAAAGCTGAGTCTGTGTTGGGTTCATCAAGTGATTCAACATCAACAATATCCTCATCTGAAGAGGACGATTGAGCGGGCGCTAAATCTTCTGATTCACTATAATCAACGGGTGGCAGGTTTTGCTTTTTTTTGCCCGTTTGCGCCGGCGGATGGATCACATGGCCTTTCTCTGCCCCAGCGCCGATTGATTGTGGTTTTAGTGTGACGTAACTGACAACACGTTTAACTTTGCTGGTACGACGTGCAATATCAATCACACGATCCAATTCACGTTGTGATTGAGCGATACCCATCACATAAACCGTTCCTCTGATCGATTGGATATTATAATTTAAAGATTGGATGTTTTTATTGAAAAGCATCTTTGACTTGATTTGTGTCGTGATCCAAGAGTCATTTGCGTATGCTCCAAAACCATTGTTGCCACCAATAGATGTTTCGTCAATGACTTCTTGAACCCCATCCACTTTCCAAGCAAGGCGCACCGCATCAATTTGCATCTTAGGGTCATTGAGCGTGCCGGTTAGGAGAACGCGGCCTTGACGCACAACTACGTCCACAGCTTTTGCAAGGGCTGGATTATGCTCCATGTAACGCACTTGGATGCGGGTTTTTATGCTGGAATCATTCAAAACACCACCAATACCGCGCTCTTCTGCAACAGAAGTGGTGACGGCGGCACCTGTTCCAACAACCATGACAGGCTCACATCCAGTGGAAAGAATCATATATCCTGTAAGAGCAGTCCAACTGACGGCAACTTGTAGTGTACGCGCTATTTTCATCATTTTCATCCTTCTATCCATGCTTGTTTGATATGTTGAACCCCAAAAAGGGTAACCACGACCACATCGAATCTAAGATTATATGTATGATATTTTGGATTTAATGACAAAAAGAAATTGAATGTTTTCTTTATGCGTTTTTGTTGATGTGGTGTGATGGATTGATGGGCTTCTAATTTTGTTTTTCTAAATTTAATTTCAACCGCAACAAGAGTTTTGTTTGGAGCAAGCGCAATCAAATCAATCTCACCCCCCTGTGATTTGAAGCGACGCGCAATCGGACGATATCCTTTGACGCGTAACACGAGAGAGGCCAGAAATTCGATCCATTTTCCCTTTTGATAAGGGGTCATAGCGGGTCCTCCTTTAAGGTAAGTGCTTTTTTATAGATCTCTTTTTTGGAGTATCGCGTTTGTTCATGGACAACCTCCACAGCTTCTTTAAGAGAACGTGTCTTCAAGTGCTCACGCAGAAGCATTTCTATTTTTTGTTCTACTTCTTCAGGGACATCATTCTGAGGTGGGGCTACAATTAAAACAAACTCTCCCTTCAATGTGAGAGACTCATCTTCATATGCCTGTAAGAGGGTTGAAAGAGTGCCTCTTGTGCATTCTTCAAATTTCTTGGTGAGTTCCCTTAGCAGTGTTGCAGGCCGGTCGCTTAAGACTTGGAGCATGTCTGATAACGCATCTTTGAGGCGGGGTGCTGTTTCAAAAAAAATTAAGGTGCCTGGAATGGTAGAGATTTGCTCAAGGCGTCGTCCGCGTGCTGTGGTTTTGGGAGGCAGAAATCCTTCAAAAAAGAAGTGATCAGAAGGCAATCCTGAGATCACAAGGCCTGCAAGGAGGGAAGAAGGGCCAGGCACAGCCGTCACATGATGGCCTTGTTTAACAGCCGCATCAACGAGTTTATATCCAGGATCTGAAATTAGGGGGGTGCCAGCATCGCTGACAAGCGCCACATAAAGCCCTTCTTCCAAGAGAGACAAGATCTTGGGGCGCGCTATCTCATCGTTATGATCGTAGTAGGCTAAAAGCTTCTTTTTAAGACCAAAATGATTGAGTAGTTTTTGCGTTTGGCGTGTGTCTTCGCACACCACAATATCTGCAAAGGCAAGGGTATTAAGCGCACGTAGGGTAATATCTTCTAAATTGCCAATTGGGGTTGAAACAATGTAAAGCCCCGGGGGATATTTACAAATGGCTCGATTGTCGCTAGGGTTTTTGTCATGTCGAATCCACGTGGTCATAGGAGAGTTTTCAGGTGAATCGTTTTGGGACATGGTCAATATCGCTCATTTTAGTGGGGCTTCTTGCTGCTTGTACAACAACTATAGAAGACAAACATCAACAAAAGCAACACCCTGTACCAAAAGAACAAACA
>JBQCDM010000261.1:0-2441 GCA_051961235.1 Nucleicultricaceae bacterium (SeqCode) | reverse complement strand
CAATCTTTTGATAAAACCCTATTTTTTGCGTAAGACCGATGGAAACAGCGTCTTTGACAGTCAGCGGGAAGGATCGATCAATTTCAGATATTTGTGGTAGGTATGCGATTTTTTGTAAGGTGAGGTGTCCATAGTGGATTTTACCTTTTAAAGGACGTACAAGTTTCACGATGGACTTCAGAAGTGTGCTTTTCCCTCCACCATTTGGCCCCACAATTGCAATCAACTCACCAGGAGCAATGTGTCCTTTCACGTTTTTTAAGACAATCTGTTTTTTATAAGCAACAGAGTAATTCGAAAAAGATAGGAGCGCTTGATGTTTTGTCATTAAGGATTCTTAATATGTCATATATACACAAAGCCAAACAATGATGAGCGCTACAACGACAATCATCAATCTAGACTTATAACCCCACAAAAATGGCGACATGGGTGCACCTAATTATTTTTATAATAAACTATGCGCTTTCTTTGACAACTTGTAAAGGTCGTATCGTGGATAATTGAAGGAAAAGTCTAGAATAACGAAAAAGGGCCAGAGATTAGTTCTCTGACCCTTCTTAAACGCTGTGCTTTAAGAATGAAGTTTATACTTCGTCACTTCCTTCATCGCCACCGCCTTCTTCATCTCCACTACCTTCATCACCGCTTCCTTTTGCAGCGCTGTTTTCCTCTTCATCGCCATCATCAGGATTCCAGTCTGTCTTGATATTCCCCATCGTTTCATCAAATGCATCGACGCCTGACAAAGCCGGTGATAAGAGCGTTTTAAGACTATCGGCATCTCGGTTTGTCATCGCATTTTTAAAACTCTTTAGATCAATGTTCAGGTGACTTAGTAACAAAGCCATCAACTCTTTGTTATGCCTGGTTGCCTCGGATCCCGTTTCAATTCTTTGCTTCTGTTGTTGTAAGAATTTTCCTTGTGTCTCTACTCTCTCCTCGAGGTCTAGTTTTTCTTCCTCAAGTGCTTCTTTTTCTTCCTTAAGTGCCTCATATTTTTTTTGAAGCGCCTCATAACTGCCATTTTCTTCGAATCTTTCGGAGCGAGGGGCATCATCTACTTCATCGTCTAAGCGAGCACCTTCTGCTTCGAGGTTTTTGGCGCCGGCTTTTTTTTGGGAGAGACGTTCTTTTGCCTCTCTAATCGTGACTAGAGTATCGTCGAGTTCATCATCACTATTTCTTGGCAAGTCGTCAAGATCGTGTGCGTAACCACCGTCCATGTTTCCTACACCTCCATCAAAATCACCTGCACCCTCATCGTGCTCATCATCGTGAGAGCCTGCTCCGGCATTCTCGTGTGGTGGTGCGTCTTCATCATCTCTTTCATCTTTTTGTTTATCGGCTAAAAGTTTTCTAATGGCAGAGGTAAGCTTAGGATTGATTTTACTAAGGGCATAATGTTGCATGGCCCCCAATGTTTCATTGATCATCTTAACGAGTTGTTCATCACCAAGGGAATCACGAATAGCACTTTCAGACGTGATATTAAAAATGAAGGCTGTGCCAAAACAAAGATTTTGCAAGATTCTATAGTAATCCTCATCAAATGAGCGGCCTCTTTTGTAAAATTTTAAAATTTTTTTGTCTGTGCTAGCAAATGATAAAAACCCTAGGTGCAGATCGCGAAATGTTTTTTTAAATTTCTCTTCGTCTGTAATGATTAATTTTCTTCCATTGTCATGAACATGTACGCCTAATTCAGCTGCATCATCTCCAAATAATTCACTGAGTCGCTTGTAAGAAAAGCCTGAGCGCGCTTTTAAATCGTTCTGTTCAAAGTCAAATGAATGCACTATGTCATCTTTTTCTGCCGAAGTGGCAAATAAAGGGGACGACAAAAAGAGATAGGCAATTGAAGCGACAATGATTGGCAAGGATTTTAAGAATTGATGCATTATTAACCACCATAAGAATAAAATTCCTGACCTAGTTAATCAACTAAGTCCCATGTGTCAATAATTTTATCCTGCCATAACGTGAAGGTCCTTACTTATAGTATTTTAGCAACGTAAGACACATCATATGGTATTAGGGGAGAGACCTTTTTTTTGAATACCGACTTATTGAATGCCATGTATAAATCGCCAAAGACCCTCGACTAATTCTTTATTTGTTTCAGGAAAATGGTTTAACTTATTATCCATTTTCTCTTCAAAGGGGCGCTCAGGATTGAACGCAAAAGTATCGAGAAACTGCTTAAAAGAATACCCCCCTAAATAAGCATGAAAGTTGCCTAGAATCTCATCCAAAGGTTCGTTACATTTTTTAAGAGCTTTAACGCTTTCATGGATCTTTGTTTCAAGATTTTTCACCTCACGCGCTAACACGTTTAGTTTTCCTCTATTCGCATCAAAATGATTCTCTGCATCTTCGATCTCGACTTGAATGTCTTTATCTGCTGATCGTTCATAGAGTAGGGATGCAGCGACCACAAT
>JBQCDM010000260.1:0-7252 GCA_051961235.1 Nucleicultricaceae bacterium (SeqCode) | reverse complement strand
GGCCGTTTGGGTGCAAGAAGAATGCGGCTGCCATAAATGATCGCCAAATAGCTCAACACATAAACCATAAGACCCGATAGATTGGTGAAAAGTTTATTACGTATTTCCATGCGCATCACGGCGCCATAACCGAATGTCGTAAAAAGAAAAAGCGCACACCCTAAAACACTGAATCGCTTTGCCGTAAACAAGAGAAGGCTTTTGGTGAGCCTTTCCCGAAAAAGGCGCAATCTATTAACCTGGAGTGTTAGAAAAAAAATACCAAGGCTGATACCTAAAACAAACAGGTGAGATAGGAGCGCGGATTCTGCCTTTTCCAATCGCTTCGGATCTTGAAGGATCGCCCAAATGCTCAAAAACTCTTCTTCCAGTTGATCGACGCGTTCTGAGAAATCTTCTATGGCGCGATCCACCACCGGTTGGACAAGCTGGATCGGTTGTGCTGGAGCGGGCTTCGACGCACTTTCTTTATTTTTAAGCTTTTCAATCAGGGCTGCGCGCGCTTCTGGATCTTCGAGCAGTTTAATTAATTCTTGGATCTGGGTGTCCGTGTCTGGGGCAGGAGGGGCATCCTTGCTCGCTCCCGCCGTTCCAAAAAAACACACCATGATGAAAAGAGAAAGAAGTCGAACCATACCATCTGCCCTGTTATGAATGCTTCTATTCTATGAAGAGCGGACGCCAATGGCAAGGCGGATATGGTCCAAAATTTAAAGTGGAGAGGCGACGGTGGTTAGCGGCCAGGTTTCTTTGACGCTGGGTGTTTATGGTTTCTGGTTTTCCTTTGAGGCTTATTTGTTCTTGCCTTCTTTTTTGAGCTCTTCTATTACGAACGCCAAATAAATTTCACGCGTATAACGTTTATATTGATCTAAGAATCGAAGTAAGAAGGAGATGCTTATTACAATAAAAATAATAAAGGCTATAAGGCAATTAAGCCATGAACCAAAAGGAAGGTCAGCAGTGCTATAATTTGGAGAGAGAATCTGTAATTGATAAAGTGGAGGAATTATATAAATTAATAATAACATTGATAGAATGGAAAAAACAAAGGCCATATTGCGGGCGAAGCTATACTGAATAAGGTGACCATAGACAAATTCTGAATGATGTGAAGGGGCTGATTTTGAAAGGGATTCAATATAATGGAAGGATGAAGAATATTCCACGAAATCCCAAGAATCCTTATTAATGAAATCCCAACGATGTTCTATAGCTTCAATAATTCTATCTTTCGAATTTTCTAAGGGTTTATTTTTTTTTGAGCTAATAAGAAATTTATCATAATAAGAATTTTTTACCCAATATTTAAAACAAAGTTGGTAAATGATTAGAGGGAATAAGGTTGAATATATAAAAATATAAGAAAAAAAATGTAATTTTGATTTTGTTTTTTTTAATTTGCTTTTTTTCTTTGTGAGAAAATATTCATCAAATGGTCTCAGAACCCTTGAATCCAAATATCCTTGTAAAAGCTCAGCGGAGAGAGAAGAGATGATGTGGCCTGTCGCATAACTTAAAATGGTAAACATAAAAACAAGAAAGATATCATCAACTGTTGCATATGTTATTTCAATCTTATTTATAAGTGCTTTGATATTCTCAAATTGACCGGAGATATAAATCAAGCCAGATAGCAAAATAATGCCGCTTGGAAAGTGAACAATGAGATCATAGGTGGTGTACGGGAGCGGTTTGACGTCGGGGTAGTTAGACATGGTAAGGCACCTTAAAAAAATCCTTACCTTCAGAATACTGATTAAGTATTTAATTTTTAATAATAAAATATTTCAAAGCGGTAAAATTGATGTCTATTGGGTAAATATTTTACATAGATCAGGATTGTGGGACGCGAGATCGATCATGCTCTTTTTTGCTCTTAATTCTTCCCTAGCTCTCCCCCCTACACCGTTTCTTTGATTTGGATGTCGGGGTTTTCGTTTGCCTCAACAGGTTCCAGCACGGTTGCTTTCTTCTTCGGTTGAATAAAGCGCCAGAAGCGTGTGTTTTTAAGCGATAAGAAGCAGAGGATGATCAGGCAATTGATGAAGCCCACCACATACATATCAAATGCAATGGCCATGCCGCTTGCAGCAGAACACCAGAGGGTGGCTGCGGTTGTAATGCCTTTGAGATGGCCACCTTGCTCTCTGAAAATAATACCACCGCAAATAAAACCTATGCCGGGGATGATTTGTGCGGCGATGCGCGCGATGTCGGTGCCGGTTGAATAAATTGAAATGAGGCCAAAAGCGCAAGAACCAAGCGAGATTAATCCAAATGTGCGAATGCCTGCCTCGTGCCCTGATTTTTCACGATCCCACCCAATCACACCGCCAATTAAAAAGGCGAGGAGTAATTTGAAGGAGAATGTTAATTCAAAGATCCAGTCGACTAGCATGAGGTTCCAGCTTTCTTAGTTGTCATGAATAGGGTTTCGAAGAAGTGCTTCAAGGATATAGGTGCGCGCTTCAAGAAGAGCATGCCAGTCGATGTTGGACTCAACGCCTAAATGATTCAACATCCAGACGACTTTTTCCGTTGCCACATTCCCGGCTGTTCTCTTTGTGCCATCCTTGGATGCGTGTGCAGCCGCTGCCCTTGCAAAGGGGCATCCACCAATACCACCGACACTACTGTCGATTGTTGTGATGTCATGTTCGAGCGCAACGAGAATATTCTTCAGCGCCCGTTTACCTGTATCATGGAAGTGAACACCAAAGCGTGATTTTTCAAGGTGCATGTGATCAAAGAGGTGGCATAAGAGATCCTCGGTTGATTCGGGTGTTCCCACACCAATGGTATCGCCTAAGGAAATCTCATCACATCCCATATCAAGGAGTTCTAAGCTCACGGATCCCACGCGCTCTGGCGTCATCACGCCTTCATAAGGACATCCCAAAACGCACGAGACATACCCACGCACGCGAAGGGGGGTCTCTTCTGATTTTGCACGCTGGACGATTTCACGTATAACACGCAAGCTCTCCTTTGTTGATTTACGGATGTTCTTTTCATTAAAGTGATCAGAAGGAGAGGTGAAGACGGCAATATCTTTCACACCGAGATCGCGCGCTTGAATCAAAGCATCCAGGCTAGGAATAAGGACCGGATAGGTGTGGTTTGGCGTGTGATCAAGGTTCTGCAACACCTCGACCGTTCCTGCCATAGCGGGTACAGCTTTTTTGGAAACAAGTGCCCCTGACTCAATAATGCGGATGTTGGCGCGTTCGAGTTTTTTAATGAAGTCGGAAATTTGTTGAGGCGTTAAGACGGTTTCTTCATTTTGTAAGCCATCGCGCGGGCCAACTTCAACAATTGTTGCTTTTTTCGGAAGAGGTCTTTTTTCGCGTGTTAAGACAAATTGCTCAAAATCTTCTATTTCTTCAGCCTTAATAATGGAAGGATGTATCGAGCCAAGAGATGATGTGAATCGCATAGTGCGAGCAAATTGAGACGTTTTCTGCGTCAATTCGCGGAGCAATAAGGAGGCATAGCTAGACTCGGCAAAGAGGCTTAAAAAAACAGTAATAACCCATAAACAACGCATTAAAAACAAGAAAGAGCCTCCATTATTTTTTTCTTTATTCATATCAGATTTTTTTAAAATAATGAATAACATCCAAATGAAATTCACGATCATGCAATAGTAAGAAAGCCATGAATGGTGTCATGGCTTTCATTTGTATGTGTTTACTTGAATGTATTAAGAAAAGAAACGTCCAAGAGTCGCGTTCCAAGCACGTTGTGTGAGCGTTGGTGCAGGTTGCGTTCCTAAGAAATACTGATCAACAACTTCACCAGCATGTCGCATTGCTTGTTCGACGTTTTCAAAGCTGAGGTGCGATCCTGTAAAGTAAACGCCACCATTTCCTTGTAGCCCTTCGAAGTTTGCATAGTACGTAGGTGCATCCGCTATACTTGTGTGCGGATAATAGTCGGTATAGTTTTGATCAACGATTTCTGGGGTTGCGCCAAACTGAGTTTCGACAAAATTCTCTAATGGTGGAACCACGACAGAAGGATCGTCATTGGCATTTTTATAAGCGTAGCTAATATAATGGGTTGTTGTTGGATACTTTTCTAAAATGCCGCCTGGCTCTGTTCCGGTAAAGTTCAAATTGAATTGAATACCATTGATCACATCTGTTGGGGTTTTGAACAATGTTGTTCCATAAGAATTATAGTGAATCTTATTAAATATGGATGTTGGATCAACGCCTAGGACATCTGTAAAGTCAATGGAACGTGGTGGGCTTGCCACAATCACCCGAGAGAAGTTAAATTGGCTACCATCTTGGCACTGTACAGAAAGACCATTCTCTCCTTGTTGGATGCGAGAGACCATCTTATTGGTTTCCACATGAATGTCGCTTGTCATGCGGACAATAAGTTCTTGATAGCCTTCCTGAATCGACATCAATGGTGGACGCGACAGTGTCATGTTGAGAAGGGGAATTTGTGATGTCATGATATCGGTTGCAAGGCGTGGCGTGATATAATTATAGGCATGGCCAACAAGGACGTCACTTAAGTTTTGCGAATTGTAGGTGCCATAACCATAAATTCTCAAAGCGACATTCATGAATTCTTTCATAGGTGCAAGCGTATAGGTGGAAAGATAGCTTTCAAGATCTTGGCTAAGGACGGGGCTTGCGCCAACATTACGGTAACTTGCTGTGCCTGAGGAATACAATGTGCCATATAGCGCATAGGTACTAAAAGCGAGCAGGCGTCGTGCAAAAGAATATTGTGAGGGCAACGATGGATGTGAGCCACTTTGATCGATATAGACACCCGCTGACGCTGGGATTTGATGAAGACCAAATCGTGTCACAAGGCCATTCACGATATCATAATCGCTTGCGGTTTGGACAGCGCCGAGGTCGTAATCTTCACCGTCAGGGGCTACGTAAGAAAAACATTTTCCGCCTACATGATCCGCTCCTTCTAAAACAGTAATATTTGTATATCCAGCATCTTTAAATTTTCGAGCTGCATAAGCGCCGGCAGGACCACTGCCAATAATGCCGATGGGCTCATTAAGATCTCTAATGGTTGCTGATGCATAAAGATCGGACAATCCAAACACGGCCGTGCAGGATGATAAAAGAATGAGAGATTTAAGTTTCATGGAACCTCCTTCAATAAAACATTGGGCTTGAATTATTAATGATTCCTGATCATGCTTAATTATGCGTAAAGATTTTCCAGATAATGAAGGATTTCTAGAAAATAGAGGCTCTGATTAAAAAAATGTATTGAAAATATTGTTCAAACCATCGAATATTCTTTTATGGTTGATTCAGGATGTTTTGGCACTGATTGAAGACAAACGATGAAAATTATAAAAATAACGTCTGAAAACAAGCATCTCTATAATGAGAAACTTATGAAATTTGAGAAGCAATTCGTTTACGAATTGGGTCGAATTCAATATGAAGTGGATCATGGAGAGGATTATTATGCATTTTTTGAGCGTATGGGACAGCTCGTCTCATACATTGCGATGGATGGCGAAGAGATTGCAGCGCTTGCTGTTGGTGTTTTGCGTGAAGTTGAGCTGCTCAAGGATGAAAGCCCTAAAAAGGTTTGGTTTATTGCAGATCTGAAAGTTGCACCTAATTATCGCGGACAACGCTTGACGCATACGCTAATCCGGCGTGCTTACATTGATAATTTTGCAAAAGCCCAAAAGATTTATGCTATCTCCATTAATAAAATAGACAAGGAAGCGGATCACGTTACCCAATTTGCTCCGCGGCTTCCTTTGCTGCCGCTTAAAGTATCCTCAACCCTCTTTCTCTACCTTTGTTCTTATGATGAAATGCTGAAAGTGGAGCCTGTTTTAAAGGAAGAGCTGGGTCTTATTGGATATGTGGATATTATGGATAGAAAAAAATTAATATCCAAAGGTAAAACGATCCCTATTCTTCACGCCTGTTATCAACCAGATCAAGGACCTGTTCTTAAAGCACAAAAAGACTTTATGCACATGTTTTGCATTCCAGAAGAAAACGCTTTGAACAATAAAATTTTGTCCCTTGGCGTGAACCCTATGGCCACTGCTGCCGCACTTTATTATGGCGGTGGGACGTGCGATTGGAAATTTGTCATTTCCAATGAAATTTAAGCATTTCATTCTTTCTTTTGCGGCGTTGACCAGCTGCCGCCAATCGCTTTTATATAATTAACGCATGATACCAAAAGACGGCTTAAGGTATCCAGGCTTTGGAGTTCTGTGGAGGATGCCGCATTTTGAGCGATGAGCACATCGCTGTAGGAATTTGTACCTGCTTTGTATTGATTGGTGGCGATTTCGAGTGCTTGGCGGGCATGGAGGCTTGCTTGACGCTGCAATTGCAATTCATTATTTAAGAATCGAAGTTCCGCTAAGAAATTCTCCACTTCCTGAAAAGCCGTGAGCACGGTATTTTTATACGTTGAAACGGTTTGTTCATAAGTGTGAGACGCCTCCATGATTGCGGCATCTCGAGCACCACCGTCAAAAATGGTATGGGCCAGCGCAGGACCCAATGACCAAAAACGGGCTGGGATGGTAAACCAATCGAAGAACTGACGGCTTTGGAAGCCGCTCGTGCCGGATAGGGTGAGAGCAGGGAAGTACGCCGTATACTCAAGGCCAATTTGTGCATTGGCTTCAGCCACAAGCCGTTCTGCTTGTCGGATGTCAGGACGCCGTTCTAGCAAAGCGGAGGGAATTTGATACGGCAGCTGGGGTGGCTTTGGAACATCGTTGGTTTTTGCTTGATTCAACGAGGACGGTGCTTGTCCTAATAAGGTTGCCATTGCATTTTCTAATTGTGCGCGGGCAAGGATATTATCGTAATATTGCGCTTCAAGTGTTTCGAGCTGAAGTTGGGCTTGAAGAAGATCTTGTTGCCCTACAATGCCTGAGGCGTATTTGTTTTTTGCGATACTAAGGAGTTCTGTGTAGGCCTTCTTTTGATTCAAAAGCGCATTGTCTTTAAGATCACAGAGTTTGAGTTGAAAGTAATATTGTGCAAGCAAGGCTTGTTGTGAGAGTCTAACGCCATCGAGAGTCGCACGCTCAGCTTCAGCGGAAGCCGTTGCAACCTCTACCGATTTCCCAATATGATCAAATAAATCAATCTCCCAGCTCGATGAAAGTCCCATGTTATAGAGATTGGTGGGTTTTGTGCTGGCTGCCACTTGCGGTGAACTTGCCGACGTTTGCTGGCGTGTAAAGGACGATGTGGCTGAAAGGGTT
>JBQCDM010000259.1:0-7254 GCA_051961235.1 Nucleicultricaceae bacterium (SeqCode) | reverse complement strand
TTTTAATATCAGTTTGTTTTAAGCAGGCGAGAAAATCGGAAGCCAATAAATTTGTTTGAAAAAGATTGTGTTGTTTTTGTGCGCCATTGTTGGGAGCATCGTCCACACACACGGAACGAAATGGGTTATCTTCTCCTATTGCATAACGTTCGCTTCTGTATCCCTGACACGTATCAATAATCAATTGTCCGCCAGGTTTTAGCATGTGTGCCACATTCCATAGTGTCCAAGGCTTATTTAAAGTGGCAGGTAGGGGGCGCTCAAGGATGATCACATCAAATGTATTTTTATAAGGGATTTGATCTCTGGTTAAGGTTCTGTTTACAGGCTTAGAAAAATCTGAGATATCCAGTGTTTCATCCGCTTGTACGTCTAGCTTAAAGGCTTCAGGTGTGTTGCCCGGCATGTTTCCAAAGGAAGGATCTTTTTCTAGATTAACACACCAGCTATTTAAATGGGTATGTTTATACTTGACCCCATGTCCGCATCCAACAACAAGGACGAGGGGCAGCTCTTGCGTTCCCATTTGGGTGGTATAGTCCTCAAAATTTACAAATGATTGAACAGTTGTTGTTGGAGCACTTTCATTTGAAGGCAGAGATTTTTTGAGTTCTTCTGCATCCGTATGCTGTATTTTGTTAGGAATCGTAGGTTCGGATTCACGTTTTCTCTTCAAAGAAGCTTCTTGATTGTCATGAAGATCGTCTTTGGAAGCCAAAAGACTAGGGGCGATGATGGAAATCATGCATAATGTTAATAAATAATTTTTAATAATCGTATAGTTCATTTCAGCTCTCTTAATGTTTGTTAATAGTATATAGCAATTATTTAGAATATTTTCCAGAAATAAATATAATATTTGTTATTATTAAAAATATTTAAATGCATCTATTTATATGCATTTATTATTGAATGATTGGGAAATATGCGAAAAGATGGAATATTAAAACTAAACAAAAAAACTCTTTTATTGGATATAGAGCAGATTGACGATCTGGCCGAAGACGGCAAAACGATCCTCGGTCGTACACGAGAGTCGAAACCGACCCTTTGACATAATGGTAAGTAGGAATCAAATCAAGCAAATGTTCACTGTTTTTATCTTACAAGCGCACTTTAAAATAGGCGGGCTTTTGTCTTATTCCGACCGTAGACAAAGATTTGTCATGCGATGCATAAGCGCTTCAAACATATCCCAGGAGGATTCTTGGATTAAAAGAAGGCGCTGATAATCTTGACTGGATAATCCTTCAAGAAAGGCATACCCTATCATTTCATGGTGTGCATCTAGTTCTTCATGTAGATGTAAATATGTGCTTTTCTTGGCTTGATCCAATGCTGGGTTGACACATTCATGAAAAACAGTTGAGCTTGCTTCCAAACATAAATGGAGCAGAACAATTTGTTCGCGGGGTGTGAAAGAGATCATTTTTGTCACGAACCATTGACAAAGAGCTTCAAGTCATGTGTCAGCAGGCGCTTGTTTTCCTTCAATTTCCTTTTGAAGGATTTTATCATGCCCATATTCTTCATCAAAGTGTTGTGAAAAAAAGGTCATGAAACTGGGGTTTTCACACAGCGCTGTTTTTAACATCATCATTTTTTGGAAATAGGTTGACCAAACATGAAGGTGTGAGAAGAACTTTTCTTTTGTTTTAGAGCAAGAAAAATAGCCATTCTGTATGAGTGTTAAAAGGCGGTGTTTGCGAAAATTATTTTTATATACCTCATTGCGGATGCGTAAGTCTTCAAGAGAGATCGTTTGCTTATTAGAGGAAGGTACTGAAATGTTTAGTGCTCTATCTATAAGACACAATGATCCAATACGTGTCATCAATGCATTAATAATATTCCACGTCTCTTTTAGAACAGCAGTGAGCCTTTCATACTCATTTGCTGAGAGATTCTCTAATAAATTTAATCCCATTTTTTCATGGTGGCAGTCGTGTTCTTCATGAATCTTGTAATATTCTGACGTGCGGTTTGGATCAAAGGCCGGAATCGCATATGTGTGAATAATAACAGCGGTTGACTCAATACAGAGATTAGAGATAATCAATTGTTCAGCAGGTGTAGATGACAGCATTTTATGCGGAAACCAAGCACAGAGTGCTTGTATAACGGGGTCTTTTATGAGGTTTAATACGTTTCTTTCCTTTTGAAGAATCTTATCGTGCCCATATTCTTCATTAAAATGTTGAGTAAAGACTTCTTGAAATCGCACGTCTTCACAAAGGGCAGAACGCAAGAAAATCATCCGCTGAAACTGACTAGACCACTCTTGATAATACTCAAAGAAAATATCCCTGTGCCTTGTGGTCGAAAGCTCTCCATTTCTCATCAATTGAAAAAGAGAATTATCGTGAAAAGTAGATTTTTCCTTTTCATGGAGGCTTAAAAAAGATGCGAATGAATAAGACTCAGATTGAGGTAATATGTCTCGTTTTTCAGCAAGGGCTTGCATATTCTACTCTCTCTAATTTCTATTGATTTTTTAAGAGGTAACAAAAAATATTCTCAATTGTCAAATATTGCCTGAAAAACAAAAATTGATACTCATGTAAGTTCGTTGATTTTTTTTAATAAAATCCTCAGGGATGATCGAACTTAAGAATCAATCAATAAGAATACGGCGAGATCTCTCAACAGGGATTATTTGAAAAACTAAATGAAAGCTTGTCCCTCACGATTTTGACTTTATCTGCATTTGTTCGATCTTCTGTCCAAACAGTTCAGTTGCCGCGCGGCAGGGGTTCGTCAGCTAAAGAATGGTGATAAAGACTGTCATAAAGGGGCTCTTGGCCCCTTTTATAACAGTGTCAGCAATTGCTTTATTTCGACTTTCTGTAATAGTTTTTATTGTGCTGAGGTAGGTGATGGCTTTGATTTATAATTCAGCAATCCAATCACGACTTGTAAGGCGATTGACACAGCGCCGATAATAAATACAACGTCACCGAAAGTTCTGACCCAACGCAAAGTTTGGAGAATATTCTGCTGCATGAAGTCTTCACCACGCGCGTACCACAAACCATGGCTCACGCTCGCATAAAACTGCATAATACCGATGGGAAGAAGGCTCGTGAATATCATGAGTATCAACCCGGCATTGAGTCCCCAAAAACCTATCTTCATTAATTTATGATTCAGCGTAAAGTGGGGCCGGATGTAGCGTAATACCAATAACGTGAACCCTAAAGCCAAAAAGCCATAAACGCCAAACAGTGCAGCATGAGAGTGTACAGGCGTCGTGTTGAGGCCCTGCACAAAATAGAGTGAAATGGGCGGATTGATCATAAACCCAAACACCCCAGCACCTAACATATTCCAGAAAGCCACGGCTACAAAACATAATAACGGCCATTTCAGGTTATCCATCCAGGGAGCGTGCTCTTTGAGTCTCCAATTTTCCCAGGCTTCATAGCCGAGGACAATAAGAGGGACCACTTCTAGTGCGCTGAAGCTAGCCCCTACAGCCATGACGGAAATAGGAGTGCCTGAAAAGTACATATGGTGGAAAGTGCCTGGAATACCGCCTAACATAAAGAGTGATGCTGAAGCAAGGCTAGCAGAAGTCGCCATGCGCTTTGATACCAGACCCATTGTGGAGAAAATATAGGCAAGTGCTGTTGTTGCAAAGACTTCAAAGAACCCCTCAACCCACAAGTGTACGACCCACCAGCGCCAATATTCCATGACAGACAAGTGGCTACGTTCACCATAGAAAAATCCAGCACCATAAAATAACCCAATGGTGACCACTGAAGCTGCAAATAATGCCAAAAGATTTTTATCATGCCCAGGTGTGCGTAAGGCTGGTGCAATCCCACGCATCATCAAGACTAACCAAAAAATAATACCGGTAAAGAGGGCAATTTGCCATAAGCGCCCTAAGTCAATATACTCATAACCTTGATGACCGAGCCAGAAGTTCAGATGAGGCGGCATGATTTGTGCAATTGCAAGATAATTGCCAATAAAAGAACCAATTACCACCACAATTAGTGCCCAAAATAAGAGATCAACACAGAGTTTTTGGTGTTTTGGATCCTTGCCACCGTTGATAATGGGCACGAGAAATAAACCGGCGGCTAAGAATCCAGTTGCGATCCAAATAAGTGCGCTTTGGAGGTGCCAAGTACGCACTAAAGAATACGGGAACCACTGTGACACGTCGATCCCATAGAATTCTTGACCTTCGACTGTGTAGTGCGCGGTGAATCCGCCGATAAAAACTTGAAATATAAACAAGGCTACAACTAGAAATAGATATTTCCCGAGTGCTCGTTGCGAAGGTGTGATCGCAAAAGCAGTCAATGGATCGCGCGTGGCTGTTTCAGGTTTTATCTCATTATGTTCTCGAAGGAATGCCCATCCCCAGATTAGAAATCCTACACCTGCCAACATGATAACAATACTTGCAATAGACCATACTATGTTTTCGCTGCTTGGGTGATTGCCCACAAGCGGTTCATGGGGCCAATTGTTGGTGTAGGTAATATTTTGTCCTGGTCGATCGGTCGCCGCGGCCCAGGCCGTCCAAAAGAAAAAGTAGGAGAGTTTTTTCCGGCGTTCAGCATTCGGTAGGGTATTTTCTTTCATCGCGAAACTCTTGCGACTCTTTTGAAGTTCCGGCGCATCAGAAAATAGACGATCATAATAAGCGGCTGTTGTTGCAATAGCTTGTTCACGTCTTGGTGATAGGGTTAAAACGCCGGTCGTATCATTCACGCGATTATGGCGATATTCTGCTTTTAAAAGCTCACGCAATAGAGCTTGTTCAGGCGCATCAAGCGCGGCATAAGAACGGCCATATTTTTCATTGGTAGCGAGATCAAGCCATGCGCTTAATTCACGGTGGAGCCAATCGGCCGTCCAATCTGGGGCTTGATAAGCCCCATGTCCCCAAATTGAACCAAGCTGCATGCCTCCTATGGATTGCCATGCGGTCTGCCCATCCAAAATATCTGTTTTTGTAAAAAGTGTTTTGCCTTCGGTATTCATAATCCTTTGGGGGATGGGTGGAGCTTGTCGGTATATTTCGTTGCCAAAATAACTCAGTAGAGAAAGAGTGACCATCATGACGGCAATTAAGATGAGCCATAATTTCCGGTAATTCTTCAAAGCGCCCTCCATTTTTATTCGATTTCTTATTGATTTTTTTAATGATATTTTCTTTTTTCTTGATTGTTATAATAGACTTTCTCTTAATTCTTATAGTCATCATTAAAGAATGTTTTTTCTTCAGCTTTTTGCAACATAAAATACAATCCAGCCTTAAGGCTTCCGGCTATGCGCTTACTTTTCTCAATATATTGATTGGCTAAGTCTTCTATGTAGATTTCACGCGCGGTTTCTTCAAATAGGCGTAACCAAGTGTCGAAGAGGGTCATATCGAACGGTGACAAATCTATATGCTTTTGAAAAGGATTGCCTTTATAGCGATTGCTGCTCAGCATAAGCGAAGACCAAAAATCATACATGATCTGCAAATGGGGTTGCCACATTTTGATGTCTTCCCCAATTGCTTTAGAGAAAATGGGGTTGAGTAATGTGTCTACTCTTACTTTTGCATAAAAACTATCCACTAGGCAGCGGATATTTTCCTCTGTAATACTGTGTTGCTTGTTGAATGAATCTACCATATGAAACTTTCTATTTTTAGATCATACAATGGTTTGTTCTATCTAATAAGGATGGACTAATTTTCTTTATCATCCTAATATGTATTTTAAATGCATATTAAATGCATCCAACTTTGTCAATATCCATTGGAGCCCTTATGCAGCTGACCTTATTTACAGAATATTCATTGCGTGTGCTCATGTATCTGAGCGCCAATCCAAACAAACTTTGTACGGCAAATGAGATAGCAGAGCATCATGGTATTTCACGCCATCATTTAGGAAAAATAATTCATAATTTAGCGCAATGTGGTTATATTAATAGCACGAGAGGTAATGGAGGCGGGATCCAACTTTCGAAAGAGCCAGAGGCGATAAATTTACGTGATTTGATTATTCAACTTGAACCTAATTTCACACTTGTTGAGTGTTTTGATGCAAAACACAATACATGTCGAATTACAAAGATTTGTGGATTAAGCGCTATTTTGAGTGAATCCTTGGATGCTTTTAAGAGCACATTAGGTCGATATACACTAGCTGACACCACGCGAATAAAATCGTCTAACAACTCATTATAGAACTTTTGCGGTGAATGCTATAGGTGTGTCTTTTACAACGTTGGGTTTTCAAAGCATCCTTCTTTTTCTTCCCTGTAGATGGAGTCAGAATTTTTAATAAGCCCCTGTTAAGGGCATTTACTATTTCTTAATCCAGTAGGGTTAAAATTTTAGAATATATTAGACTACAAGGTGTAATGATGAAAACTCTTGCTTTATTGACTATCGGATTCTCTCTTTCTATGAATGTGGTTTCTTTTGCGGCAGCTCCTGATTTGAGTAAGCTTTCAGCGGAAAAAGTGCTTAGACTTGGTATAAACAATGTGGAGCGCTTAGAGGGTAGATGCTATCATATACAGCATGATTTTTGTGAAGTGGGCACAGATCCTAGAAATTGCCAAGAAAACGATGTTGCCGAGCAAAAAACAAATGCTAAATTAGATGCGATGACGTTCGTTCTAAAGAGTAGAACTTTAAATGAGAAAAAGCAGGAAGTTTTAGTATATAAAGCAGCTCCAATCTCTTCTAAGATAAAAGAAGAAGATCTTTATGTGTTGCGAGGTACAAAGCAAAGATCTCCCATTCGATTCTTTGTGACTTTAAGAGAAGCTTCTTGCACAGTGCAAACACCCGAAACAACAGAAAAAGTGACGACTCAACCTACTCCAAAAGCGCCGTCATCAGATAACTCTACACTTAATGTCACACCAAAACAGGATATGGAAGTGATCGCAATTCCACCGAGTAACAATAAGAAAGATCACGAGCGTGCATTAAAATTCTTAACAAATATTCCTTTGAAGGGTGATGCTAGAACGAGGAATTGAAGCTCATAGTATCTGATTTATAAAGAGTCTGGAGCTGAGCGTCAAAGGTCGAGTCCTTATAATGTACAGCATTTTATTTCTTTGGGGTGAAGTCTGTTTCTGTCATTTTCAAAATGATTTATGAATTTCATGTGTCTATCACCCCTGTCGGCCCCCCTGATCTAGTGCAGAAAAATATAGATCTGAATCACTGTCAGCTTTTGAATTAAGGATGCTTTAATAGATGTTGGTTATTCTTAATAC
>JBQCDM010000258.1:0-6486 GCA_051961235.1 Nucleicultricaceae bacterium (SeqCode) | reverse complement strand
CAACTGTCGTCTTTGGAAGAGACAGCATGAAGATTGCTGCTTTCTCAAGCCCTACTACTTTTTCTTCTTTTTCTGTTTCTTTTTCTTTTTCTTTTTCTTTGTCTCTAGCCATTTTACCCTCACGTTGCTGATTCAGCCATCCATCCACGAAGGACATCTACTGACTCATCAGGGTTATCTTCCACCAGTCTATTCACCGCCTCAAAAGATGCCGCATTAACGGCGCCTTCAACATGGCCCAGCATCAATGTGTTTTGCTCTTCTTCGGGCGCTGCAAGAGCATCGGGGCCTTTATCACCATCCGACACCATCACAACATCTTTAAGGACAGGCTCTGTTTGATGAAGGTTTGTTGCCAAAAGCTTATTGAGTGTTGGTTTTACAACAAGCAGGAGTATCAACAATGCTGTCACACCAATTAAAAACACTTCAAGGAGATGAACAATTTCAGCGCGACTAAACCCAAGCCATAGAGCATTCTCAGCACTGCCCTCATCAAAAGACACTTGAGCAAACTGCATATTCTGAACCTCAAGTAAATCACCACGCTTTTGGTCAAATCCTATGGCGGATTGAACGAGTTTAGTGATTTTCTGCATTTCTTCTTGTGATCGTGGTTGATAGGTGGATGGATCACCATTCTTTTTGTACGTTCCATCAACCAAGACAGCGACAGACAAGCGTTTAATGCCGCCAATTTCCTTCGTATGAGAGACAACCTTTTTTGAAATTTCGAAGTTTGTAACTTCTTCGTTGCGCTTGGACTTAGAAGATGTTTTACCTCCCCCACCTTGATCTGCAGGATTGGGTACTTCATTTGCAACAGAAACAGAACTTTGTGAAGATTCTGAAGAATTTTCCCCCTCTTCAATGGTCTGCTTTGAACGAATCACTTGACCATCTGGGTCATACGATTCAAGATTTTCACTCACCCGATCCATATCGAGATCTGCATGAACTTCAGCGCTTATCTTTCCCGCTCCTACATATTTTTCAAGGAGATGAACAAGCATTTGACTCATACGCGTTTCATACCCGACCCGGAGCTCATCTAGATTGGATGCCGCAACAGAATCATTGCCGTTTTCAAGGCTTGCAAGTAAATTCCCCTGATCATCCACAATAGAAACACGTTCAGTTGTTAATCCTGGGACTGCTGCTGATACAAGATTTTGAATAGCCTTCACCTTATTGGCCGAAAGGCGACCTGAACCATTCAATTTTAACACAATAGAAGCGCTCGGCTCTTGAGATTCGCGTGAAAATAATTCTCTTTTTGGCAACACCAGGTGCACACGTGCCGCACTCACTTGGGTGAGTGAAGAAATTGTGCGCGCTAATTCCCCTTCTAGTGCTCTCAAATGATTAATGTTTTGAATAAATCCAGATGTACCAAAAGGCTCTTCTTTATCAAAAATTTCATAACCCACAGATCCGCCATGAGGCAAACCTTGTTCAGCCATTTCCATACGAAGACGTGTGACATTTTCAACCGGCACAAAAATCTGCGTTCCACCACCACGTAGTTCTACTGGAATGCCTTGTGATTCAATCTGAGATACAATTTTACCCGCATCTGATAAATCAAGTTCAGCATAAAGAAGTGACATCTCTGGCTTTGTAATGACATTGACGAAATAGAAAAATCCACCTGCAACACCCAATATTATGGAGGCTAGAACTGCCAGTCTCACAAGACCAAAATTCTTTGCTATGTTTAATGCCGCGTCCAAGTTAAGCTCCATGTTCTCAAAAAAAAATTAATTAAAATTCTTCTCAACTGAGGAACATCTTGCCTAGTATCTGTTAAAAAACACTTAATTGGGCATCGAGATAGGAATTTTTTTCCCACCAACAACAATTATTGGAATAAATATTTGGAATAATTAGA
Organism: Nucleicultricaceae bacterium (SeqCode); assembly: GCA_051961235.1. Lineage (GTDB taxonomy): Bacteria > Pseudomonadota > Alphaproteobacteria > Caedimonadales > Nucleicultricaceae > JBQCDM01. The sequence continues at coordinate 4,595 of JBQCDM010000258.1, read as the reverse complement.
AAAAACTACTATAAGTATATTTTAAATAATTAAAAATATACCCATTTTTTATTAATATTCAGTAAAAATACACTGCCTGTCAACTTAAACTAGGAAAAAAAGTCCCATTTGATGAGACTTTTTTCGATGCAAAATTGTTTTCTAGATACTGAGGAGTTTTTGCAACATCTTGTCAGAATTCTCGATAACTTTGGTATTACCATGAAATGCGTGTTGCAATTGTATCATTTGCGTAATTTGCTCTGCAAAATCCACGTTAGAGTTTTCAATTTGTCCTGATAAGAGTTTTCCATAATCTCCTTCATTAGGTCTTCCAAAACTTGGAACACCTGATTGAGATGTCTGAATAAAAGCATTACCAGACGCTGGATCAAGCATATTGGGTGCCGGAAACAAAGCCAAGGCAAATTGCCAACGCGGTAGTCTCAACCCATTTTCAAACACCACAGAAACCAATCCACCTTCATCAATCTCATAGCCACTTGCTTTTGCCATTCTCACCCCGTCTTGATCAATACGTGGCGTGGCTGAGGTTTTAGCCAAACTCACAAGGCCATCATTTTTTCCAACTGTTCCTAAGTTCAAATCCACAGTCATATTTGCGGCATTTGTTTTGGTATTATCCCAAACAATATCAATATTGGGTGGCGTGGGCGAACCATCAAAAGAAGCTACAAGACCATGATCGTCAAATTGCACAACCATAGGCGTACCACCTCCATAATCCGTTGTTGTGCCACTTTTGTAGATATTGGCGGCGTCGGGGCAAACAATAGAAACATTCCAGAGATTCGGATCAATGGATGTTCTTTGAAAACTTGCTGTAAAAGTATGCTCATCACCCAATGAATCAATAACAGGAAAGTTAATTTGGACCGGAACATCTGTAAGTAAGGTATCTGAAGTAATATTAGCGCGCACCGCAAGCTTTGATGTTTGCACAAAATACTGGTCAAGATCCTTCACATTTATATTTTTAAGGCTGCCTTGGCTCGCGCCATTGAGTTCAACACCATTAGAATCTGTCTGCCATCCTTTGAGCACAATACCACCTGAGGTAACCAATGAACCATCGGGCATCACGGTTGCATCCCCTGCAGCTGTGTAGACGAGCTTATCTGTATTTGGATTTGGGCTTCCAACGAGTAGCCCCTTTCCAACGATGGCGACATTACTTGCTTCTTCTGTTCCAACAAAACTTCCTTGTAATTCCACATTTTGAGTAATGTGTACTCGAGAACCGCCTGGTGAAAACTTACCCGACGTTAAGCTACCGCCTGTCACCATAGCCTCAAATCGTGCATTTTTTACCTTATAACCTGTTGTCTCACCATTTGCGACGTTTTGCGAAATGCCGTTGTTAGCGCTTGTGATTGCCTTCAAAGCTGAAACAGCTGCACTAATACTTGATAATGTCATGGTTTCCTCCTGTTATGAAAAAATTTCTGGTGTTTGTTGTTCTGTATGAGAAATCTGCTCCACCACTGATGGGATTGTTCTACCATCAAGATCAAGTGTTGATTCTGTAGGCTCTAAAACCTTTTCCACTTGTTTAAGAACATCTTTACTGGATTTGTCTGAAGCGGCATGAATACCAACAAGTGTTTCAAGTGGCACAGAAATACCACGCATATTGAGCATCGGCTTATTATTGGTAAATTCACCACCTGTGATTGTACCACGCACGGTCGTCGATACAGGTATAGCCTTTCTTGTCCTGGAATCTATGATTTCATTCATGGATTCATCATACGCTTTCACCTTAAAACTATATTTTCCGGATTCAACGGTGTTACCTTTAAAATCTTCCCCATTCCACGTAAAGTGGTGCTTACCGTCAATTGCCTCTCCAGGTATTGTTTTAATCAGCTGTTGTTTTTCATCATAAATAGCAATGACAGACTTTTGAGTGCCTTTGGGTAGCGTATAGCTCAGTTGAGGTGGATCATTCTCTTGAAAGTGAAATTTGTTTGATGCCACTTCAACGGTGCGATCGAGTTGTGATGCAGCCTCCAGCACTTGCGTAACGCCTTGAGCATTAATAACCTTTTGCATCATATCCTTGATTTCAAGCACGCCAATAATTTGACCAAAGTGCGCAAATTGAGTAGCCATTTCCGTCGGATCCATAGGATTCATGGGATCCTGATTCTGAATACACGCCATGGTCAGCTTAAGCCAATCCTCATAACGGCTCATCACCATTTTCGTCGAATTCTCTTTGATCTGATCACCAGATTTCTGATCCATGGCACCCCGTTGACGTTCATGAAATGGAACGAGCTCTGGTGCTGAACTTGCTATTGTTTTGGACATTTTTAATCCTTATATAAATGCATCAATTGTTTTACTTAAATCTCTCGTTTGGTTTATCTTGATCAGCGCCCCATCCTTTTCCTCGGATACCGGTTGGGTTGATATGATCTTCCCCCTCGAAAAAGAGGATCTCTCTTCATTGTCTTCTGCAAAATTACCCTTGGAATTTTGGTGATTAAATGTGAAATCCTGTGCTGATGCATCAAGCCCAGCTTGCTTTAAAAGATCTTGGAGTTGCCCACTATCACGCCTTAGAAGATCATAAGCTTCAGCATTTTCCACAGTAAAAATGGCCTGCACGTGTTTATCTGTCGTTATTTTTAATTCAACTTCTACTTTACCTAAGTGCTCTGGATCCAGCTCGAAGGTAAGACGATCCACCTTATGGTCCACCGCTTTTTGCAACTGCAGAGCTACCTGCTTTACGGGTGATAAGGTTTGCATTGCCTGCATGCCTGAGTCCATCATAAAGTTTTTTGAGCCCACCTGGCTTACAGCAAGCGTTTCTCCAATTTGCTGATGCGGCGTTAAAGGTGTCTCTAAAAATGATGGTGATTCTTGCATCACGGTATGCGATGTCAGCGTTTTTTCTAAGTGTCTTTGGTCAATCACACCATCCATACCGTCTCCTCTCAGAGACTCTAGATCCAATACAAATCTGTCTTGCTCCAACCCGAGCTCAGAAATGGCGCTCTCTTCATCTAAATTGAGCAGATTTTTTTCAGTCATCGGTTCGAAAAATTCCCGGTCGGGTTTTAGGTCTTGCGTAAAAATATCCACCATCGGTGTGCCATTGGAGGGTTGTCCACGTGACATCGCTTCAGCATCTCTCATACTCTGCATAACAACAAGTTGTTGTGCATTGAGTGTATTGAGTTCATGGGGGGTTGATTGATGCTCTTGATGATGCAGAATCTGAAATCTAAACTCCGGCGCACTCTCGAGCGATTGATTGAGCGCAAGATCAGGTTTTGCAGTAGTGCTGCCTAGTTCTTTCAAATGCTGTGGAACATGACCAGATACTTCGTCAATCCTTGCTTGTTGTGTTTTTGTCCCCATGATTTCCTGAAGGATGAGGTCCTGATAGTCTTCAAGCAGATGTTCTCCTTCACGACTATCGTTGTTTAAAAAGACAACTGGCGTTATGTTTGCTTGGATAGCTGGCACAGTATTTGTCAATTCAGTCTGATCAACCGTATTTGGTAGTATCATCCAAAACATCTCTAAGTGAGGATCCGACGTGTCTTTTGTCTCAAGATCTTTTTGAATCAATGCGCCTTTTTCCGATTGTACAGACACTTCTAGCAAGTCCGAGTTCCTAGAATCGGTCTTATTGGTGTATGGAATCGATTGATCATCGACTCCTTTTTTCTCAACGTCTTTTAAATGAGCAGGTGTGCGTTGTTTGGATGAGATAAACTCATCCTTTTTCGCAACCCCTTGTGATTCGACTTGATGCGTTTTCAAATGATTTCTTGGCTTTTCAGTCTCTGGCGCTGAATGATCTGTTACAAGTTGATCAAATTTAATACGCGCTGAATCCTTTTTCATCATTATCTGGGAACCAACACTTTGAGTCCCCCATGTTTTAGTTGTTCGAGACATCACCTCTGAACCGCCTAATAACACACCTAATTCATGCACCATTTTTTTTCCTTATTTTGCATTCCTGTTGTGATAAATGCAAAAGCGAGGCCAAGTGCGCGAATGACGCCTTTTTTTTCCGCAAGCTATTGAAAAATCAAAAAAAATATTAGAACAAAGGATAAGTAATGGAGACAAAAAAACATCATTTTTACGTCTTATAGAAATTGATCTAGGAATTTTTTTAAGGATAAAGGCAAAAAATTCACCCTTGATCATTTTAAAAAAGGTAAAAAAAACTACACCAACTAACCCTTTAAAATATAATATTTTATGGTATTCTTTACTCATTATTAATAAAAAAATTAATGAATAAAAAAATATCTGTGGTAATTTAAGTCTCAAGATCGCTCCACGCGATAATCTATGAAACCTATAAAAGTAAATGATCAAAACGGATAGAGGATGTGATGACACGCTCAGAACTTGTATTGAAGCTATTGGCACAAAAGCCCAATTTATCAATGGCACAAGCTGAAAAAAGCGTAGACGTACTTTTAGAAGAAATTGCATCAGCCCTTTCAAAGGGATTGCGTGTAGAATTAAGAGGCTTTGGCGTTTTTATGTCCAGAAAACGCAATTCTAGACTTGGAAGAAATCCACGCACAGGCACCAAAGTTGCTGTTGAAGAGAAA
>JBQCDM010000257.1:0-2761 GCA_051961235.1 Nucleicultricaceae bacterium (SeqCode) | reverse complement strand
AAATCCCGCAACTGACCATACAAGTAAAAGGGCCGTGCAGAGACGCCCCTTGGCTTACAAGGCTTTTGAACCAATCCAAAGATGAAAAAGCGGCGTGTGTCGTTGAAGAATGGACACATGTGTGGAGTGAAGCGCGATTGCCTCCGGGTGAGACAATTAAATTCCAAACGCAGCCTAAAAAAGTAAAGGCGGGGATCGACCTAATCGAGGCACATTTTTAAAGAAGTGTGCTGACATATTTATTTGCGTTCAACTTACTTTTTTCCTAGAAAATTCGAAGTGTTATCTTTATAGATAGTGCATTATTTCATGATGATTATAAAAATGAGTGTGCCATGCAAACAGCCTTTAAAATTCAACCCTTTGACTTAAACGCATTTTTTGAAGCAGAGCTTCAAGAACATCAGACAGTTGCTAAAGATACACACGCTATTCTTGAAGAACCTTTTATTGACTGGGTTGAAGCGGCTGCTGAAAGCTTAAACAAAGGTGGAAAGCTTATTTTTATTGGTAATGGCGGCAGCGCTGCAGATGCGCAGCACTTAGCAACCGAGTTTACGGTGCGTTATCGCACGAATCGACGTCCGATGGCGGCTTTAGCGCTTACAACCGACACCTCGACTTTAACGGCCATTGGGAACGATTTTGGTTTTAATGACTTGTTTTCACGCCAAATTGAGGCGCTTGGCGGCCCCAATGATTTGCTCATTGCCATTACAACATCAGGAAAAAGCCCAAACATCATTGAAGCACTCAAAAAAGCAAAATCTTTAGGCATTAAGACTGTAGGCCTTACTGGAAATACAGGTGGTGATTTGCCAGGTCTATGCGATATTTTGCTTGTGGTGCCTTCAAAAACCACGAGTCGTATTCAGGAAATGCATATCATGCTTGGACAAATGCTCTGTGGTGCGCTCGAATATAGAATGGGGCTTATTGAAGGATAACCTTGATGACGGAACATTTATATCAACCGATTTTAGAGCATTTTAAAGATGCGCGCATCCTTTGTGTAGGGGATGTGATGTTGGATCGCTTTGTGTACGGCAATGTTGATCGTATTTCACCCGAAGCGCCTGTACCGGTATTTCACATCAAACGTGATTTGCTAGCGCTTGGTGGTGCTGGAAACGTTGTTCGTAACTTAGCGTCTCTTGGTGTGAAGGTCTTTTTTAGTTCGGTGATTGGATTGGATGAATCTGGGCGTGTTTTGGAATCCTTGATGGAAGAAGAAGAGCATGTGCGCTCTACTTTCTTGGTGGATAAACATCGAAGCACGACGACAAAAACACGCTTTATCGCGCATGGTCAACAAATGATGCGTGCTGATCAGGAACAAACGCATCCCTTAACGGATCTCCAAGAAAAAGAGCTTTTTGCATTAGTAAAAGATGAAATGCAATCGATGGATGTGATTATTCTGTCAGACTATGGGAAAGGTGTTTTAACGCCAAACTTGATTCAAAACATTATAGAGTATGCTAAGACACTTGGAAAACCGATCATTATTGATCCAAAAGGCAGGCACTACGAGATTTATAATGGGGGTACCCTCCTAACGCCGAACCACAAAGAATTAGCGCAAGCAACCGGCTGTCCAACAACGACCGATGCTGAAGTTTCAAAGGCGGCATCCGTTTTGCTGGATAAAGTTTCTGTAGAGCACCTTTTGGTAACACGAGGCGCTCAAGGCATGGCTTTATTTTCACGCCATGAACAGCCTGTTTTTATCCCCTCTAAAGCGCTGGATGTCTTTGATGTGTCAGGTGCGGGAGATACGGTTATTTCTGTTCTGGCAGCATCCGTTGCGTGTAACGCTAGCCTTGAGGTTGCAGCGCATCTCTCTAATATTGCCGCTGGCATTGTGGTTGCAAAGGTGGGAACGGCTGTTGTGAAGGTGCCTGAGATTTTGGATGCGATCCATCGCGATATGGGGGAAGATGCTAAATCAACACATCTGCTGACCGCTGATCAAGCACGTGAAAAAGTGATGCTTTGGCATCAAAAGGGACTCAAGGTTGGGTTTACCAATGGGTGTTTTGATGTGCTACATCCAGGACATCTAAAATTATTGCAAGAAGCGAAAAGTCAGTGTGATCGTTTGATTGTTGCGATTAATACAGATAGATCTGTCAGTGCGCTCAAGGGCCCCACCCGTCCGATTCATTCTGAAGCGGATCGAAGTGTTATGTTATCGGCATTTGATTGTGTGGATATTGTTGTATCTTTTGATCAAGATACCCCCCTCGAGTTGATCCAACACTTGCGCCCTGATGTGCTCATTAAGGGATCGGATTATACGGTCGATACCGTTGTTGGCGCTAAAGAGGTTTTGGGCTGGGGCGGTTCTGTCTATCTGGTTGACCTAAAGCAAGGGTATAGCACGACTTCGATCGTTACAAAAATCTCTGCAGGCAATCCTCGATAGGTCTTTATCTAAGTTCAGGCGGCTTTGTCTTTTCTTATTGGGTGCCATGGGAACGATCATAAAGAGCAAGGCCAAAAAGATATGAGCCAAAAGAAAAGGGCGTGGCTTTATTATTCGAGAGACTATCAGCCATATTCTGTGCGGCGATGATTTGGAAAACGGTATCTACTGTGAAGGTCGAGTATCCATAATAATAACAGTAGGCTTTGAGCGCATATTTAAGCGCATTGTTTTTTAAGTGATTCAAAGCCCAATGAAATAGTGCTTTTGCCATCGTAAAGCCATGCTTGCCGATTTGTACTTTTATATAGTTGGCATTGCCTGCTTCATGTT
>JBQCDM010000256.1:0-4297 GCA_051961235.1 Nucleicultricaceae bacterium (SeqCode) | reverse complement strand
CGTTTGTTTTTCGGGGCATCAGCGTGTGCACGCATGACTGCTTGCGACAAACCACATCCAACAATAGGGCTAATAATGGTGAGAAAAAGAATATAAAGAGAATATAAACCATAATCATTAGGGGATAATTTCCCAGTCATATAAGGGACTAAAAGAAATAAACTTAATGAATAAATACTGTTTAATAGTCCATACCAAAAAGTATTTTTGATCAAATGCACAATATCTGTGCTTTTCAGAGATAATAATCGAATGTTTTTAAATATTTGTTTTGACATCTCTGGGGTTCATATGCTCATATTTTGAAATTAGTCATCATTTTGCTCATACCTTACACTATGGTGCATCATTTTTGAATGATAACTGGAAAAATTTAACCTATAAGGTTTATGACTACACTCAAATGAAATGATATGTAATGAATTGGAAGATTAAAGCCGCACTGCACCACGCTTTTAACATTATGCCGTTTGGAGACCAATTCTACTATTGGATTCAAAAATATGTAACGCGTTCTCTCTCTCGCAGAATGGACGCAGAGTCTTCTTACTTTAAAGATATTCATACGCATTTAGAGGTTTTCAAGGCAAGCCCAGTTTCACTTGATGGTGCACGATATTATGAATTTGGTGCAGGCTGGGATTTATTTCAGAACATTCTTTTCATGAAGCATGGCATGAGAGAACAGCATCTAGTTGACATTAAGTCGTTGGCACGCGCTGATCTTATCAATGCTATGATATCATACGTGCGTGAGCATCCGCTCAAAGAGGCTGTTAAGCGTGATTTGCCGTTTGTGCGTCAGAAGCATTTGCGCGATGATTTGGCCGCCTATTATGGGATTTACTATCGAGCACCCATGGATGCCCAAAAAACGATTTTTCAGTCAGAGAGCATGGATTTTATAGCGACCACACATACACTTGAGCATATCCCTTATGATGTTTTAAAGCATATTATGAAAGAGTGTTATCGCTTGAGCCATGACGAAACGAGGATTAGCATGATCATCGATTACCAAGATCACTTTTCCTATGCTGATGCACGTCTTACGCCCTACAACTTTATGCAATATTCTAAACGCGCTTGGTGTTGGTTTAATCCTTCTAATCACTATCAAAACCGTCTTCGTCACAGTGATTATAAAGCCCTTTTTATGGAAGCTGGATTTGACATTGAGCATGAGGTTCGTGTGATGGGAGAAAATGTTGCAATCAATAAAAACATTCGTCTTCATCCAGACTTTTTGCGGTATCCGGAAGAAGACCTTTTGACGCTTCAAGGGCATTTTGCTTTGCGCAAAAAGAAGAGGGCGTCATGAATATTTGGTTGATGACTGTGGGTGAGCCTTTACCCATCGGACAGCGTAGAGATAGTATCCGGTTGTATCGAACAGGCATTCTTGCTCGTATTTTAAAAGAACGCGGACATCGTGTGACTTGGTGGACGTCCACCGTTGATCATCAAGGTAAAACCTTGTTTAAAGAACATCCCGGTAAAGAATATCTTGATCACAATCTTGAGTTATATTTTCTCCAAGGATGTTTTTATAAAAAAAATATCTCCTTTCAGCGATTATTGAATCACTACCAAATTGGACGTGCTTTTCGCAATCAATCCAAGAAGGAAGAGAAGCCAGATCTGATTGTTTGTTCTCTGCCAACATTGGAATTATGTTATGAAGCGGCGCGTTTTGCTATTGATCAAGACATCCCCTTTGTGATTGATGTGCGCGATTTATGGCCAGAACTTTTTTATGACGTTTTTCCAAAATCCTTACAATTCATTGCAAAAGGCTTGTTCTCGCCTTACGAGTATATGGCGCGTTTTTCCTTGTCGCGCGCAACAAGTATATGTGCTGTTTCTGATGGGTATCTTTCCTGGGGGCTTCAAAAAGCAGGTCGAGACAGGACATCGCAAGATCTTGTGGTGCCTTTAGGATATCCCAATTTAAAAAATCAACGTTTCACTTCTCAAACGCGTCATCAATTAGAACGTATGGGGATTAACTTTGATCATCCTATTGTATGGTTTGTGGGGTCGTTTGTGAAAAGTATCGATCTTGAGCCAATTATTAAGGTTGCAAGTGCCATGCAATCAACCCATGCAGATGTGCAATTTGTCTTTAGCGGCCAAGGGGAAGATGAGGCACATTATAAGGATTTAGCGCGTAATCTTCCTAATATTATTTGGACTGGTTGGCTTTCTCAAGATGAAATTGCCTTTATGGGGACAAAAGCACTTGTAGGACTTGCGGCATACCGAATAGGGGCTATGCAGAGCCTGCCCAATAAGTTTTTTGAATATATGAGTTTTGGATTGCCCATTCTCTCTAGCTTGAAGGGAGAAGCGCAACAACTCTTACGCGAGCAAAAAGCAGGGCTTACCTATCAAGCCGGTAATGCAGAAGACTGTTTGATGCGCCTTAAAGAAATATTAGATAACCCATTCTTGCAGAAAATGTTTTCAAAAAATGCAGAAACGCTCTTTGATACACATTATAATGCAGAAGCTGTCTATGATCATTATGCAAACTACCTTGAGTCATTTCAAAGGAAAGCAGCAAAAACAGGATAGGCGCGCTTCTTTATAGACGCGCCTCCTTGATAAAACCTGTGTTTGCTATGCGACAATCACAGGCATGTCAGCAGTTGTTGAGGCAGGCTTCAAATTCTTCAGGCCCTTTAAAATCAATAAGCATCCTATAAGAGACAGCAGTGAGCCAATCCACATGTCGTGTGTAAGACCATACACAAAGGATGCATCAAGAAGCGTTAAAAGCTCAGGTATAAGATGCTCAGGCAAGCCGGCTAATTGTTTTGCCGTATGCTCTACTTGATTGATGGCACTAAAGAGAATGTTATGTTGGTCATCAAGAAGTGTTATGTTCCGCGCGCTCAGTAGAGATGTTAGTTTACTTTGTCCAAATATGACAACAAGGCTTGTTGAAACAATAACACCCAGCGTGTTTGCAACCATGGTTGCCATGGTGAAAAGAGCGGAGGCGGTATTAATTTCATGGGGCTCTACAGCGCGCATCATGGCAGCGTTGAGAGTAGGCCAGCTGAGACCAAGGCCGGTGCCAGCAAAAAGCAACGCTATCAAAACGATAAGCACGCTTGATGAACCATCGAGGGAGCTCATGAGGAAGGTTGAAAGAGCAAGGCATAGAAATCCAGCGATAATCGGATATCGAATATCAACTTTATCGCCGATCTTACCGCCAATAGGAGAGAGGAGGCCAATGGCCAATGTCATGGCAAGAAAGATAATCCCAGCTTCATATCCACTGTAGTGTAACGTGTTTTGCAAATATAAACCCATCATCACAAGGATTAAGGAAAAATTGTAAACGTTTAAGGTGATCGCCAACAATGCACTCATAAAGGGTTTGTTTTTAAAAAAGTGTCTTGGCATTGTTTGATTTTTTTGTTTGCGATCAAAGAGCCAAAAAAGAATAAGCGCTGTAACGCCAGCTGCAATCATTGATAAGAGCTTTAAGTCTTGAATGCCCCATATTTCAATTTGGTTAAGACCAAACATGAGTAGTCCAAGACCTGCGGCTAGTAAAAAGGATCCAAGAGGATCAACCTTCGGTGCCTTGGGATTTGCAGAATCCTTAGGCACAAATAAAACGACGGCAAGGATCACCAATAGGCCAAGCGGGATGTTTACGTAAAAAATCCAGCGCCAGGATAAATAATAAATGAGATATCCTGCACACGTTGGTCCTGCTGCAAGGCCAAGGCCTGCAACACCGGCTAAAATCCCCATGCCAAAGCTGCGTTTTTGAGGGGGCATGGTGTCAAAAATAAGACCATAGCAGGGTGGGGTAAAAATAGCAGCGCCAATACCCTGCAGAATACGTCCTGCGATGAGTAAGTCGATGCGATGCCCAAGACCTGTCAAGAGAGAGCCTACAATAAAAAGGCTGACACCAATAATCAACATTTTCCCTTTGCCGGCGCGATCTGCAAAGCGACCCGCTGGCACAACAAAAGCGGCCCAGGTTAAAACGTATCCACTTAAAAGCCATTGAAATGTATTCAGGTCTGCTGGGACTTCTTCTGAAATGGATACAAGCGCTAGATTGACTGCAGTGTAGTCAATGTTAAGTAGGAAAATAAGCGCCGATACAGCGCTTAAGATCAGCCAAACTTTTGCATTCAATGATTCTGACATAAGCAGCCCCAATTTTAATTTATTTATATTGATTTACACCGATTTAAGCTAAAAGAAAATGAGCAAGATGATAAAAGTGTATGCTGTGCAGTAAATGATTGAAAAAAAATCTGAT
>JBQCDM010000255.1:0-2400 GCA_051961235.1 Nucleicultricaceae bacterium (SeqCode) | reverse complement strand
ATATTTATGGTGTTTTTATTAATATTATTTATTTAGAAATAATATTAATATTACTTTTACTATAGATTAATCATTTTATTTTACACTAAATCCATAGATAAGTATGGAGTAATATTATGAAAACATTAGGTGTTTTTGCTTCTTTTTCATTGCTGCTTATAACACAACCCAGTTATGCTGGACTATTTGATACAATCGAAAAGGATGCTAAAAAGGTAGAACATGGTGTCAGCAACGACATTCACAAAGTAGAAGATACTGTAAAAAATGATGTGTCAACCGTTGCAAAAGATGTAGGAAAAGTTGTTAAATTTACAGAAAGCCAAGCAAAAAAGACAGCCCCCAAAGTCTTTAACAAACTTTCAGATATTGCGGGAAAGCTCGGCAGTAAATTACCTGGCATGGCAAAGACACTTATTGATAACAGAGCATCTATTGAAAGAGCCATTCAACTGGGTCTAACTGAAGGGAAACCAGCAGAAGACATCCTTAATTTCGTCATAAGCGAAGTCCCTGTAATAGGGCCCCTTGTCGATTTAGGTGGCAACGAAGTTTTGGATGCTATCAATGCCATTATTACGGCAGATTTAGCGCTGCAAGGAAAATAATCACCTGTTGATTTATGACCTAAAAAGAAGCACAATAACGTGCTTCTTTTTTTGATCTTGAAGAGCAAAATATCTTCTCAGAGGCACCTTAAGATTGATACCCCCATCTATGATGTTTCGATGGCTTCAGAAAACAGCCAATTGCAATAATCCCGATTTGACAACAATCCTGTTCATATGATTTTATGGGCCTAAATACATGAGGACATCACTATGAACATACGAAAACAATCATGGGGCTTGTTATGTTGCACCCTATTTTCTCTTTCCCTCAATGCTTCAACAGAAATACATGAAACTCTGAGTATAAGCATCACACCCGTTCGTCCTAAAAGCATCAGTTCTCTTTATAAGGATGAGTTTGAAACTCTACAGAGCACACTCGGCACTACTTCAAATACGCATGGCTATCGTTGGGGTCTTTCCCGGATTCTAGATAGAGATCTTCACATATCACTTCTAAACTTTAAAAAGGGATCTTATGGTGAGAACCATGTGACAGAACTTAAAGACATCCTCTTACGCCACACGGACATTGCAGGTATCCAAGGAAATTTTTATAGGCCTGAGCTATGGCTCAAAAAAACAAATACTCAAGGTTCAGCCGCCTACGCTCATTTTGTTCATGCATCTGACCAAACACGAAAAGAGAAAAAAGCTGATAATAAAAGTTTTGATCAAGCTCTTCGCACAACGGCTTCGATAACATCCCATGAGCAGTTTGACTCAGGGCATATTGTCTTGCGCTATGGCACACAAGGTAAACTTGCCGAAAAAATTTCAGCCCTTGGAGAAGATCTCTCAAAAACCAGTAAGACCTCTACAATAGCAAAATCATTATCTAGCAGTGTGATTGACTATAACACGCATCTTATTGCGCATTTATCAATTGCGCGCATCATTCGTCACAAGAATGGCAACAAAGCTCAACAACAAGCTATTGCCGGAACTGATTTAATGGATCTTATCGCTACCTTTGAAACTTTTCGAAACGCTCTTGCAAAGAAAAACAACAGCAGCGAGAAAAGCCTTTCTTGGCCCTTTAATGCTGAGCAGATAACATTATCCTCAGGTCTTCGAGAAAAAAGAAAAGTACTCCACACCTTAGACAAAGAAAGCAAACCCACGGAACAAAGCACCGATAATAAGGCTAACGTGCCCAAAAAACGCAAAAGCCTTTCTGCGATCATTCAATGGTTCCGAAATCAACGATGAGGGGTTGCCCCCCTCATCTCGTGCCGCATCAAGATTGGTATTGCTTAGAATCTTCCGCCAGGGCGCTGATCGGCTGCTCTCTTGGCGGGTAGATAGGGTCGTCTTTATCTTCAGCACTTTTCAGGAACACAACCCTCAATGGTGAAGCTATAGATAATGCTACCTCCCTCTGGGTGGTGTGCAATTGAGATGGCAACATCACTCAAACCTAGCTGCTTGGTAAAAAATTGATAATGTTGTATCAACCGTGATTCTGGATAAAGATAATCAAAATCCGTCGAAACATCTATCACGTAAGGGTTCTTTGATTGAATCCGACTCATGAGACTATCAACAGAATGAGTTGGCTTATTACGTAACTTTGAATGGCTTAATACAAATTTGGAATATTGATCCCAACCCTCACCAATGTCTTTTTGAATTTCTGCGTATTTCTCTGAACCCAACCCATTTGCAAAAGCAAAATTAAGTGTCCTGCCTTCCTTCCTGCACATTTCTTGAAATGCTGGGTCTTGTTTCATATTTGCTTCTTCTTGCTGCAGCTCTTTTACTTTCTCTCGAATGAGTTGGCGTTTTT
>JBQCDM010000254.1:0-5847 GCA_051961235.1 Nucleicultricaceae bacterium (SeqCode) | reverse complement strand
TAAATCGCGGCTGGCTTTCTCGGCGTATCCAAGTTGACGGCTCGCTGAAGTGACATTTTCTAGGGATCTTACAAAGTTAAGGTTGGTAGATTGTTTTGCTGCAGTCGCACCTTTTTGAGCAACTTTGACCAACTCCTTGGCAACTGTTCCGCCAGTGCTGAGAACTGTTTTACCAGCTCTGACAACTGGTGCGACAGCTCTGAGAGCTCCTGGCACCACTGGTATTGCTTCGAGCGCTACATCACCCACCGTTGTGGGCATCCTGCGAACCTGCGATGAATAGGTCGTCTGGTGATTCAGCATTTCACGAAGACCAAAGCGCTCTATAAAGCTCAGGTCCGGATTCTCGAGGGCCTGACGTGTCTGTTCAATCGCTGAACCGACCCTTTCACGCTCACTCTTCTGAATCTCACTTAAGGGTTCAATCGGGGTTCCCCATAGATCAAGCAGTAGCCCTGCTCCAGCTTTTTCCTCTTTTTCCCGTTGGATCTGATCCTCCAAGTTATAGGTTGGTGCATGATGGAAGGTATTATGTCGTGCAGCATTAGCAGCAGCAAACACGGCATCATCAGCATCTTTGTTTAGGCAGCACGCAACGGATGCGGCTGTGAATCGCGCGATGTTGACGGCGTGATCAACGGCCTGTTCATAGTCTGGATGTTTATCCGTGATACCAGCTTCATCCATCTCGGCGCGTAATCGCTTACCAACTGCTTCACCCACTACAGCGCCAAGGGCACCCGCTAGCGGATCACCTTTTTTGATTTCAGCGGCGACGGCTCCCACAGCAGCATGCGCCAAGTATTGCTCGAATTCTGTAATCTGGTGCTTGTCAAAGAAGTTTCCAATGTTAGCGGCACCATAGGTTCCAGCAAGACTGGCTGCAGCACACGTTAAGCTGTCTTGAAAGACCTCCTCAAAGCTTCTGCGGGACAGCACGCTTTCAACTGGGATTTGGTCTGCCATATGCAGCATCCGGCTTTGAAGGTGATCCACAAACTCAACCCCTTTAGGATGAATCGGGACGCCACTCATTATACTGAACTCGTTCGTGAGTCCTGCTGTTGCCACACTGATCGCAAGACTGCGCAGCGTATCCGGTGATGCCATATCTTCCAGCGTTTTGAAGATATTACCCCCATTGTTGATCATACCAATCACGGCTTGGGTGGAAAGCGTTTCTGCACCGATTGTCGTCATAGCTCCTATTGTACCCGTTCCAATGCCTGGCATAATCATAGAAACACCAACTGCAATTAAAACACTAAGGCCTGCTCCAACAGTTATCTGTTCTTCATGCCACGACTGGTATTCATTGTGTGCGATGGATATAGTTGTATTCTTACGGTTTTGTAGAAACTTTGCTAAGGCGCTTTGCTTCTCTATCTGCTCTTGTGTTAATGCCACGTGAGCGGGGCCCTCAGACAAGATAAGCTCATCCGTATTCATTTGAGGACCCATATGCTGTATGGAGCTGAATCCCTCGACACTAAAGGCATTTAAGAACGCGTTTTTATCGAGGGTTTCAAGGTTAAAGAAGAACTTATTCGCCACTGTTCTCAACACTAACTCACCATGCGGAAAGCCCAACCTTATCCGAGGGGCCGTCATCTGTGGTGCATCACCTGCCATATTACCTTTTGTTGCATGAACGCCTATACTGGCTCCTGCCTTAAAGTTTAGTACCTGATGTGTTTCCAGGTGGGTTGTTTCTTTCGTGGTCGTGCTGCCAAGAAAATCCCTTTGTGTGTGCTTCTTCTCTTCATGATAGTCATCCACCACACTATCCATAAAGACATTGGCGCCTTTTACCCGAATGGTCCTTGACGCATACGCTTGTGTGGCCCTTAAGATTATATCTTCTAACGCTTTAATGGAGATATCACCCGCATCCAGCTGGAGTGGATGGTGGCGCGTCTCTTCAATCTGTGTCTCTCTATCATCGTGTTTACGATGTGTTGTGGCTGTGCCTAACTTCATCGTACCATCGCTGGTCAATCTGATAGTGCCATCAGGCGCTTTTATCGAGCCGCCATCAGCTTCTAAATGCTTTTCGGCATGATTTGAGATCTCACCTCTTTTGCCTGTCTCTTGATTGCCGCCAATAGTAATATCCATATGACCATGGAGCGTCTTTTTACGTATGATCTGCGGCTTTTGTGAGAACTTTTTGCTCTTTGTGTTAATTTTTCTTTCTGCATAGAGGTTGCCATTCAGGATGAAATCATCAACCTTTTCAGCATCAATAAGATCATCCGCAACGCCGGCACCACAGGGTTCCATCAAGAAGCGATGAATCAATTCCTTAGGTCCCCAATATTCAGGCACGAGATACTCTTGATCCCCTACGAGAGTTGGACGATAGAAAATCATCGGTAGCGTTATCTCAGATGCATTGATTTCACTCACCACCAAAGTCTCCCAAGGATAGGCTCCTCGTCCTCTCTGTTTTAAGGCGAACGTGCGAGCATTCCGCTGCAGCTGAATCAGCTGCTCCAACGGCTTTAAATGAGGCAAGATATAGCCCTTGTGGTAGTGCTCTGCAAACGCTTGCTGAAGCGCAAAGAGTGTTTGCGTTGTATTGCCCAAGATAGGCGGCAACGTTCCCTCTATTGAGCCTATAATAACCTGTGTACCAGGATTAAACCGTTGCTCACTTTCACCTCCAAACGGTAGCGATTGAAGATCTTCCAACATCGGCTTTAAGGAGAAGTTTGTTTTGATTTCTTTTTGTGGTGCTAAAGCTCGGGTGTTGGATGCATCAGGATCTTCAAAGGTCACAAATGGAGATCCATTAATATTAATATGTGGTGCTGATAGTATCCCTGCGTCCACGAGACCTTGAATACCTGTCATCGAAAGGTTCATCCCACTGCTAACAGTTGCTTGAAGGAAGCCAGCGTTAACGCTTATGGGTTCTTTAGTCCAACTATTCCCTGAATGTAGGGATGCTTCTGCCACAAGGTTGACGGGCAGATTGGAGATAAGGGCTCGCTTTGGCGTAATCCGCCCACCTGCTAGAATCTTGCCAGCTACATTGTTAATCACATGGCTAAAATCAAAGGTGAGGTCGTCTAATGATTGGACTACTGCAGGCCCTGATGTGGGGTAATCTTGTACAGGGTGGTTAATTCTGCCTGAATGTTTAGGATGAGTATCATCATTCACAAACCACCTACCATGGGGATTGCTATTATTATCAGGACCCGTCTTGACACGCACAACATCTTCTTGGGTGTTTAAAAAGCTTCTGCCCGAGAGATGCGTCTTGCCACCAGAGAGAATATGACCTGCTTTATTGATGGTATCACCACCACTGTGGCTCGTAACACCTGCTCCTCCAAACATAAGCCCCTGATTATTCGTAATGTTGGCACCTGCCTCTAGCGTTAACTGACCTGGTGTGGAGAAGAAGCTGTCGTTCCCATGAATCTCCGGTATAGCATACGTAAAAGCCCCATAATCTTTGTTGATATAGGCATTTTTAAATCTGTTTTCTGTGTATGTTTCTCCATGAGTGATATCCCCTCGAGCGCTTACGGTAAGCGATGTTTCCCCTTGAATCGTTCCCCCACTGTTGTTGACATTTTGGCCTGATAAAGTGAGATCACCCCCACTCTTCATGCGTGAGAGCGTGATCTTATGTAGGGGTGGCAGTTTGCTTGTGCGAAGATAATACTCAAAAAAACGTACAAACTCTCCCTTCCAAGGATAATACCAACCAGCATCAAACAACGTGGAGAGAGTTTTTGGCACGCCTATGAGGTCACCATGCCCTGCGTCATATAAAAGGGATATATAATGGGATTGCAGGTCCTGTCCTAGATGCTTTACAAAATCGCGAAGTGCTGCTTGATTATATTCCGTTGGCGCAAGGCGATCATTGGCATTGCATGATAAAGTCTTCAAGTGCTCTAAGAGATCCTGTGTAGTCTTTATGCGGTGATCTTGTTCCACCACATGAATATCCCCTTGGGTCTGAACGTCTAGATCACCTGCTGTCTCAAGATCGCCTTTGAAGGTAAAGTTGTGCACATTAAACTGAGCACTACCCGGCAATGCGTGATTTCCATTGAGGGTAAGGTGTCCTCCCACAAACGTTAGGTATAGGTTTCTGCCAACGCCAAGCCATTCTCCCTCATTCCATGTTATGTCGCGCTCTGTTGTTTTAAAGCGAAGGTCACCGTCTGAGACCAGAATACCTAAAGCATCAATCTGAGGCAGCACCACATCCAGATGTTGGCTGGCTTTCATCGTGCCGCTGTTTTGTCCTTTGTGTGATGCATGAAGCTTGACGCGATTGCCCGTAATACTGCCATCATTGTCGATGGTTTTTGCATCAACAGTAAGTGTAGGTGCTTTCAGCGTCTTTGTGTTCTTGAAGGTCTCTACACTAAGATGCAATGGATGCGAGAACGTATGGTCTCTCGTATTACTAAAACTCTTGCCATAGACATGGAGCTTAGTCTCTGGAATCTTTTTGAGTCTATCTAACGCCACAACAGAAAGGTGCCTTCCTTGACTCAAAGGTCCTTTGATGCGCTGAGGTGCTTGCCATGATGTATCGAAGAAAAAGGCGGGTTCTCCAAACTGCAGCGAACCATCATTCAACACTGTCACACATCCATCCAGATTCATCGTGCCCTGGTTCTGGAGCTGCCTTGTTACGAGAGAGCCCTTCTTTAGAAAAACCGTGCCTGTCTTCTGGTTATCGAGAATCCTCACCTTGGCCATACCTTGTAAAGTAAGACGCCCAAAGTTCTGGAGGATGCCATTCTTTAAAGTGAGATTATCCGTGACAAGAGTTGCCTTAGGCATAATAGATGCTGTACGTGGTCCAGGCTCATCGGGCCTAAAACTCTTGGATCCATGGCTCTCGGGTCTAAGACCCTCTTCAAATCCTAAGGAAAGAGACGAGATGATGTTTTTACCTTCAAAGCAGATCTCATTGCCTTGAAGATTCATCTTTGTGCCCTTCAGGTTTCTAGCTAAGATGTTTCCCGTGGTCTCGATGTTTAAAGCCATATCCCTGAAGTTAAGATTGTTTAAGAGAAGGGTCCCTTACCAGCAGACATTAATGATTCCAATGCCTTTGAGAGAGTAAGCAAACCCCAGAGAGCGATGCATCAAGCTACTAAAAGGCGATCCATCTTCCTGCTCTCTATAGAACGTCTTGGATGTGAAAGTGCGATGATCCAGTGTTTGAACATCATCCCCGTCTTGTTTTGAGAGCATAAGCTCTACCTGATACCCAGTGTTGTCATGCGCTTTCTGGGGTAAAGCCTTGATCTTCAGCGTGTATCCAGCTTCATCAAACGTCACCCGTGGCGTAAAGTATTGGTGTCGTCCATCATAAGCTTCTTCGTGTTTCTTCTCCTGCCGGATCGTTTCTTCCCTTTGACGCTCCCTTAAAATAATCGAATGCAGCGCCTCGATAGAGCCCACCTTTTCTTGTCTTTCTTCTACCTCATCAAACTTCACCTTTGTGGCAATCGCCGGCGCTACCCCATGAAACAAATATGAAGCTATGACAACAACATGCGTTGCTTTTTTAAGGTATGAGAAGACGCGCGAGGTCATGGATGAACTCCTAGAAAGACAGTAATAGAATGATCAATAAGGACGTGCGTACGAGGCATACTAAAGTGAGGAACACACTGTCACATCAACTGTCTTCTCATGTGGGGTGTCTCAGATCGATATCAAGTGCTTGTTCTAGTTTTTGATCTTTTATTTTTAAGAGTGCATCACCAAGGGAAAACTCTGGCGTTGCAATACGCCCACGCGCCGACACAAGCAGGGTTTCTTTTCCTATTCTTAAGTAATAGGGGATACCAAAATCATTAT
>JBQCDM010000253.1:0-2361 GCA_051961235.1 Nucleicultricaceae bacterium (SeqCode) | reverse complement strand
ATCAATCATTCAGAGAACAGTTTCCCATACCAAGTGCCAGGTCTTTATTATCACGCGATATAGACCCTGATTGGACGCCTCAGGAAGAAAGTGCTTTTGGTGATGCGCTTAATGATACGTTGGCGAATTTTTGAGCTAAAGAGTAAACTGATCATATCAAGGGGAAACCGTGTATAAAATCATATACTTACTTTTTATTCTGTGATCATATAACTCCAGACTGAACATCTGGAGTAAAAAATGGACAAACATCAATTTTCAAAAACCCAACAACGGCTACATATTAAAATATGCCTCTTCCTTATCGCCCTTATTCCCTTTATGAGCGACACTTCAAAAGCATCAAGCAACGCAGAAGAGACCCCAATTGAAGATAGTGAAAAAGAATCACCTAAAGTGATTCGGTTTTCTTTAACAAAAAGCCGTAAGTTCTATCAAAATAAAACCCCATCTTCTGAGTCTGGATTTGAGAATCAGTCTAACTTACCAACGATCCATAAGACATTTGGAAAATATGGGGGATTGACGCCTAACCGCAAAGGCAGAAGCATGCACGCAGCAAATAAAGATGCATATGACAACGCCGCCCCTATGACAGATTCTTCTAAAACAGACGACGAAAAGAAACACTTTTATTCTGCAGTATTTCCATCCTTACCCAACCGAACCTCTAAAGATGACATAGCTCCATCAGAAACCTTGCCTATCATCTTTGAATCGAACGAAGACGACGATGCAGGGGAATAACGCCCTTCACTAATCTTCCTGAAGCGCTTCAATGTTTTTAAAATAAAGCAGTGCTTCAGGATTCGCGAGGGCCTCACTGTTTTTAACAGGAAGACCTTCAATCACATTGTGAACAGCAAGCTCAACAATCTTCCCGCTCATTGTCCTTGGGATATCAGGAACCGCAATGATTTTTTTTGGAACGTGTCTTGGTGTCGTATTTTTCTTGATAACAGTGATAATACTGTCCCGAAGCGCATCATCGAGCATATGACCTTTTTTAAGCTTTACAAAGAGAATAATACGCACATCATCGTGCCAATCTTGACCTACCACAAGGCTTTCTTCTATGGCCGCAATTTTTTCCACTTGTCGATAAATTTCCGCAGTCCCAATACGTACGCCGCCTGGATTAAGTGTTGCATCAGACCTGCCATAGATCACAACACCATTGTGCGATGTGATTTCCACATAATCACGGTGCGACCAAACATTTGGATAATCAGAGAAATAGGCTTTGTGGAATTTTGAGCCATCTTCATCGCCCCAAAATCCGAGTGGCATTGCAGGAAATGGTGCTGTGCAAACAAGTTCCCCTTTTTTCTCCCTGACGCTCTTTCCATTTTCATCAAATACTTCAACCTGTAAACCAAGCCCACGGGATTGCAACTCGCCACGCCAAACAGGCCCTATGGGGTTACCAACCATAAAACAAGAGACTATGTCCGTTCCGCCTGAGATAGATGATAAGCAAATATCTCTGTCTATGGATTCATAAATATAATCAAACGTTTCGGCAACCAGTGGTGAACCCGTTGAAAGTACATATTTGAGTGATTCGAGCTTATGCGTTTTTCCTGGCATACTATGCACTTTCTTAAGTGCATCAAAGTATTTCGCTGATGCCCCAAAATGCGTAACATTATAGGCATCTGAGAGATTAAATAAAACATCTGAATCAGGCGCAAGGGGTGAGCCATCATAAAGAACAATACTGGCTTTCGAGGCAAGCGCTGTCACCAACCAATTCCACATCATCCATCCACAGGTTGTATAATAAAAAACACGATCGCTCGGTTTGATATCACTGTGTAACTGATGCTCTTTCATAAGCTGCAGCAATGTTCCACCATGGCCATGAACGATACATTTGGGCATGCCGGTTGTACCTGAAGAATAGAGAACAAAGAGTGGATGATTAAAATTGACCCTTTCAAAAGTGATCGGCTTTGGAGAGTAAGCAGACAAGCACATATCGTAATAAATTATTTGATCATTATTAAGAGTCTCTTTTGGATAAACATACGGTGTCATGATCGTCTTTTGGACACTTGGAAGATTCTTTATCATTTCGTGCACTTTTTCACGGCAATCATAAATTTTACCGTGAAAAAGATAACCATCTGTTGCAATTAAAACAGTTGGCTCTATTTGACCAAATCGATCCAGCACACCTTGCAAACCAAATTCTGGAGCACACGAACTCCAAATCGCACCAAGACTTGCTGTTGCAAGCATCGCAACAATGGTCTCTGGCATATTGGGCATGAATCCAGCAACGCGATCTCCCTTTCCAACACCATAATGCTTTAAAGCTTGCGCCATCTGGCTTACTTGTTGGTGGAGGTCATCCCA
>JBQCDM010000252.1:0-3791 GCA_051961235.1 Nucleicultricaceae bacterium (SeqCode) | reverse complement strand
ATAAGCTTCTTGGTGAAAATGAAGAAAAAAGTCTGAACCGCATGCGAAATGGCCACAACCCAAATAGTAACGATAATATGGAAATAGAACTTCCTCTTGAAATCGAACGTCTATCTATGGGTCAGGAACCAGAGCAAGCACCAGAGCAAGCACCAGGCGCACTCATTAAGGCCGCGCATACACCCATGGATGTGGAGCCTACGGATGAGGCATTAGAAAACAAATGGATGCCCGATGATGTTGTTAAGCAATTCTTTTTCGATCTTCCCTTTTCGAGCATCAGATCAGGGAGATGTGTTTCCAAACAATTGCTGCGGATTTTAATGAGTGACGGTTTTTGTAATTATTGGGGTAAGCATTTTCTTCCTTCCACACCTGAAGCGATGGGGATGACGCCTCAGGAATTTATCCGCTATTGGTCCACACCTTCCTTTAAGATTTTGAGCGATGATCGATATCAGAATATTACTGTTTCAGCGATGAGTGCGGATGGTTCAATTATTGCGGGATATGCATTTGATGGCGCAAATGATGATAGGCTTACTACTGCGGTTCAGTGGATCAAAGAGAAGATCATGCCGCTTCCTCATCTAAATAATGGGCGTTATGCTAGTGTTAGAAGCGTCAATCATGACGGATCCGCTATCGTAGGGCACGCAGATGATGGTGCAAATGATGATAGACGTACTGCTGTTTTATGGCGCGACGGAAAGATTACGTCACTTCCCTTTCTAAATAATGGGCCTTATGTTAACGCTGCTTGCGTCAATGGAGATGGATCCATCATTGTAGGGAATGCAGTTGATGGTACAAATAATGATATAAGGACTGCTGTTTTATGGAGCAAAGAGAAGATCACACCACTTCCCTTTCTAAATAATGGGAAGGATGCTAACGCTATTTGCGTCAATGGAGATGGATCCGTTATCGTAGGGTACGCAAATGATGGTGCAGATAATATGAAGATTATGGTTCAATGGAGCAAAGAGAAGATCACACCGCTCCCCTTTCTAAATAATGGGAAGGATGCTACACCCTTAAACATCAGCGGAGACGGATCTATTATTGCGGGATATGCAAGGGATGGTGCAAATCATGATATACCTACTGCCGTTCTATGGGTTAATGGGGCGATCACACCGCTTCCCCTTCTAAATAATGGGAGTTATGCTAGTGTTAATAGCGTCAATCATGACGCATCCGTTATCGTAGGGCACGCAAATGATGGTGCAAATAATAAAAATACCGCGGTTTTATGGAGCAACGGTGAGATCTTTTCCATTCAAGAGAGATTAAAAGCGGAAGATCTTAATCTTGAGGGAATTCATTTAGAGGAAGCAAAGGCAATAAGCGCCAATGGCCTTCAAGTGATAGGAAAATCAATAAACTTTAATCAATTCTTTTTTAAAGCTGTCTTACCTTCCAAATATTCTCAATAAAGCTATACAGACAAGAGCTCCCCTTGTGGGGGCTCTTTCTTTTTATCTAAGGATCCGATCGAAGAGGGCACATGCTCAACTGGCTTATGGATCTTCCTTGCGACACCAAAAGAATAGCCTTATTTTTCTAACAAAAAAGAGTTCGCACACCTTGCAAAAACTTTTTGCAGGATCACTCAGTCGACCCCCTGCCTTTGCTAGAACGCACCGTTACGGTGCATGACAACGCAAAAACATCTTCTTGTCGTTTAAAGGCAATTTTAAGGATGACAAACACTCAACGCTTCAAACTTTTTGAGCACTCAAAAAAAACGTTGCTTTGCGGCTCGATCCCTAGTGCACAACCGCATGGATAGGACGCTTAAGCTTTCTTGTGACGAACCCCATGGTGCCACATAAACCGCCCAAAGGCTTATTCTTCATATTTTCTTTATAATGGATGATTTTTCTAATGATGATGACATTTTTTTATCTATTTTTACGTTTGTTGTGTTGGATTGATGCGCATTTAGCGTCTGTTCCGCAAAAGAGCTCTGAGACTAAATCCCAGATTGAGACGCTCTCATACAAAACACCAGACTCTGGCATCTCTTTGATCTCCACGCGCTTAATCCGGACAAAAAAGCGAGCCCCCGCAGTGCTCGAGGCGGCTTTGCATAACGCGTCTCTTTCAAACCATGAAATCGTATCTACTGCAGAACCTGCATCCACTGCAGAGTCGGCATCTCCAACAGAGCCGATCGAGGTGACAAAGGTGACAGAGGCCAAAGCGGATGCCAATGAATCTGCACGCTGTCATGATAGATCAGAAAAGGTGCTGGGTGCGCACGATTCATCTCACCCCATGCTGGATGAAGAGGACGACAACACGTTAGAAGCCACCTATGATTGGGCCGCCATAGCGCGTCCTGAACAACGAGAACCGGAAGGCGATTGGCGTCTCTGGCTTATTTTGGCTGGTCGAGGCTTTGGTAAAACCAGGACAGGGGCTGAGACGGTGCGTGCTTGGGTTGAAAGCGGACGTTATAAGCGCATTGGGCTTGTGGGTGCAACGGAAGCGGATATCAGGCATGTGATGGTCGAGGGATGTAGTGGTCTTTTGAGTGTCTATCCCCATGATGAGGCACCACGCTATGAACCCTCCAAACGACGCATTGTGTGGCCCAATGGCGCGGTGGCATATTTAGTATCCGCCGAGCGCTATGAGAAGCTGCGGGGCTTGCAGTTTGATGCAATTTGGATCGATGAACTTGCGAAATTTCGCTATCCTCAAGAAACCTGGGATCAGGTGTGTCTATCGCTGCGTCTAGGGCAGCGTCCGCGCGTGATTGCCACCACAACGCCCAAAGCAACAGCCCTCATCAAACGTCTTGCGGAGCAGCAGTCTTGGTCGGTGGTCACACGGGGCTCCACGTATGCCAATCGTGCCAATTTGGCTCCAGGCTTTATCGAACATATCGAGCAAAGCTGCCAAAATGAAAAGCTCATGCGCCAGGAGATTCAAGGCGAGATTGTGGATGATGTGGTAGGCGCTTTGTGGCGGCATGAGATGCTGGATCATCAGCGCATTCATCCAAGCCAGGTGCCGGAGATGGTGCGTGTGGTTGTGGCTGTGGATCCCAGTGTTGCGCATCATGAAGAGGGTGATGAAACAGGTATTGTAGTTGCTGGGCTTGGGGTGGACCAAAAGGCCTATGTTTTGGCCGATTTAAGCGGGCGCTATGGTACACCGGGCTGGGCCGAACAGGTCTTAAACGCCTATGTGACGTTTGAGGCGGACTGTATTATTGCGGAAGAAAATCAAGGAGGTGCCTTGGTGGAGCAAGTGTTACGTGCCATTGACCCCGATGTATTTTATCAAAAAGTGCATGCGAGTCGTGGTAAAATCGCACGTGCAGAGCCGGTTTCAACGCTCTACACTAGAGGCCGTGTGCATCACGTGGGGCAAAATTTGAAGCAGTTGGAAAATCAGCTGTGTACCTATGTGCCTGGTGTGTCGACTGTGTCACCCGATCGATTGGATGCTCTGGTATGGGCTATTTCCTCGCTTCTTTTGAGTCAAAACAGGCCTAAGCGTGCGCGTCTTTGGACGATTGATAAGCCATCCCATTTTGGTGTCATAGAACAAGCTGCTTCTGCCTTAGAAGGTGTTGGCCATATCGGTTGATCGGCCTTAACTACCCGCGACGCTTAATTCAATTTCTTCTGCTGTGGTTTCCATGGCTTCTATGGGGAAGTCAAAGTAAGTTTCTGGATAAAGTTCGTCCGTATACCAAAAATGCCACCATTCCTTAGAGTAGTTCCGAAAGCCTGCTTCTTCCATGAGCGATAATAAGAAAGTACGATGTTTTT
>JBQCDM010000251.1:0-3141 GCA_051961235.1 Nucleicultricaceae bacterium (SeqCode) | reverse complement strand
ACAGCTTGTTCTACGGGGGGGCACGCAATCGGTGATGCGGCGCGTATGATCCAAATGGATGACGCGGATGTTATGATTGCAGGTGGTGCCGAAGCTGCTGTGTGTCGTATTGGCGTTGCTGGATTTGCGGCTCTTCGAGCGCTTTCAACGGGCTTTAATGATACACCGGAAAAAGCATCACGTCCCTGGGATCGTGATCGAGACGGTTTTGTTATGGGAGAAGGCGCTGGTATTGTCGTGCTTGAAGAATATGAGCATGCCAAAAAACGTGGTGCCAAAATTTATGCAGAAGTGCTGGGCTATGGCATGTCGGGTGATGCTTATCACATGACGTCACCTGCACCTGATGGTAATGGTGCCTATCGCGCTATGCAAACTGCTCTTAAAAGAGCACAAATTTCAGTGGATCAGATTGATTATATTAATGCGCATGGAACATCAACACCTATGGGTGATGAAATTGAGTTTGGCGCTGTAAGGCGTTTGATGGGTTCCCATGCGCCTCATGTCATGATGTCTTCCACGAAGTCCGCTATTGGGCATCTGTTAGGCGCTGCAGGCGGGGTTGAGGCCATATTTAGCATCCTTGCCATTCGTGATGGCATTGTGCCGCCAACGCTCAATCTGGATAATCCATTTGAAGGGTATGACGCTATTGATTTGTTGCCACACAAAGCAAAAGAGCGACAGGTTAAGATTGCCATCTCCAATGCTTTTGGTTTTGGTGGAACGAATTCTTCTTTAGTGCTTGGTGCCGTTGCGTAGAACTTTGTCTCTGCGTTTAGTCGGAAGTTTTTTGGTTATTCTGTTAGGGATGGCCTTGGGGTATTTTTGCTTACAAAGAAACTTTTCAACGCCAACCAACCATAGCGAATCAATTTTAGTGCGTATCCCAAAGGGCACTGGGCTTTTTGGGATTGCACGTATCTTAAAAGAACATCAAGTCGTCCCGCACACATGGTCTTTTATCACGAATGTTATTTTACGTTTTGATGCTAAGAATTTAAAAGCAGGTGAGTATGAAATAAAACCGCATGCAACACCTAAAGATGTGTACGGTTTAATGCGTTCAGGGCATACTTATAAACGTAGGGTTACGATTATAGAGGGCCTCAAAACTGAGGAAGTTTTAAGCATTATAAATTCTCTCGATGGTCTTAGAGGTGAGATCACACGTGTTTCAACAGAAGGTCAGCTGCTTCCAGAGACGTATTTTTTCGAATACGAAGACGAACGCAATGCCCTTGTTGAGCGTATGCAGCAGAGTATGAAAGCAATCGTTCAAGGATTATGGAATAAGAGATCTCTGGATCTGCCGATTAAAAGCGCGCGCGATGCAGTTATTTTAGCGTCTATTATCGAAAAAGAAACGGCCCTTTCTGAAGAAAGGCCGCGTGTTGCGGCTGTTTTTTTGAATCGTTTGCGTATAGGGATGCCACTCCAGGCTGATCCTACCGTTGTTTATGGGCTTGAACTGGAAAAAGGCGGAACGCTTGATCGTGAACTCAATCAGCGTGATTTAACAACAGTGACTTCTTATAATACATATATTATGCCGGGGCTTCCGCCGACACCTATTTGTAACCCAAGTAAAGCTTCTCTAGAGGCAGTTTTAAATCCAGCGCAGTCAAGCGACCTTTATTTTGTAGCCGATGGGACGGGGCGGCATATTTTTTCTAAAACATATGCAGAACATGCCATTCATCATCAAGCGCTTCGGAAATTAAGAGCAAAACAGGCTGAATCGGCGGAAAATAATCCTCTTAAAGCAATAAAAAAGAATAGCACACCTAATTAGAGATGCTAGCCTTGGCTCGTCTCAGAAGTCAAAAGCGGGTTCTGAGGATATGCAACAATAGAAAATGGAGCTGCTTTTTCCTCTATAGTCTCTCGTTTTTTCATGAAATCAACAAATGGTTGAACATGACTTTGAATAGAGATAAACACGGTGCCGTTGTGTCGATTCGGTTCAGTGGGTGTTGAGATCTTATTTAAAAAATCTGTTGCCCATGATGCTCCAAAGTATTCTTTTATAGTATGAGAGAGGGTTTTGCATTTCTTTTTAATGCTATGCATAATACGTGACTGAAGAGGAGCTGTCTTACTTGCTGTTGTTTTTAATTCTTTATGGTGCGCTCTCAAAGATTTTTCTTTTGTGCTGGAAAAATTCGCCAAAACAAGGTTGGCTTCATCAAGCGCATAGGGTGTCACAACGCTGACCATAATCCCGGCTAAGGATAGATTACCATCTTTTTCATGGATGAAAACTGGGCCACCACTATCTCCTTTTTCTGAATAAGCTGGAAGTTCGTCTTCACCAGAACAAGCTTTTTCAGGTCTAGCAATAAAACAATGTTTTCCCGTTTTTTCCGCAATCTTTTGCTCTCCTACTCGAGCAAGATTATCTGAAAATAAAACTGAATTGATCTCGGTATAACCAAATCCAGCAAGATGGATGGTTTGATGTAATAGATCATCTGCGTTTATGGAAGTGAATGAGGGGTATGATGAGAGAGCAACCGGAGAAGAAAGAATGCCGAAAATAATATCATTATCATCGTTTTCTTCTGCGTTCTTTGGATAATAAAGGCTTTGTATCGTATGTTTTTGACGATCACCAGAGACGTCATTAAATTGAACGTAAAAACGCGTGCTCATATATTTTTCGACAATCGCATTTAAATCATAAGTGCGGTTATTATTGGCAAGAGTTTTTTTGAATTTTTCGCTGATTTTGCGTTGTTCGTTTATGAAAATGTGACGTGCACTTGCAAAAACGCGTCCATCATAGTCGGATGATAATCCAAGAGACGCGACAGATAAAAATACGGCTGAGCCTAAAAGGGCATCTCTGGATTCTAACTGGATCCCAATACGCGCGAGCCCGGGTATGTTTTTTGCTCTTTCCATAGAATCTAGGTTATCCGCTAAACGAAGCGGTGTTACGGCATAAAGATGACTGGTGAGCAAAAGAGTAACAAGTGGGGAGATTCTAAAAAACATTACAAGTGTAATCCTTAAGACGTTCTTAAAGTACGAACAGATAAGCAAGGAGGCGCTTGGTCGATGATCCGTGCACCTCCAAAATCATATCCAATTATCGAATATTATTCATTATAAAAATTTAAAAACAATTTTGCT
>JBQCDM010000250.1:0-8278 GCA_051961235.1 Nucleicultricaceae bacterium (SeqCode) | reverse complement strand
CACTTCCAGGAATGTCATACGCTTTAGCACCAAAGCATGATACGGCAACTGGACAACAACAGTGTGCTGCAATGTCTAAAACGCCTGATGCGACTAAAGAAGCTTTGAAAAAAGCATACGGTAAAACTGCAACTAATGAAAAAGTAGATCAAGCTTTAGTTGTTGGTAATATCTTGAAGAACGCATTGAATGCTGGAAAAGCTAACCAATCATTAATGCAAATTGATGGAAAGAAAGCTTTTGCTGGTCGCTTCAAAGCAGATCTTGCTAAAGCTGAAGAGTTTTCAAAAATGCTTGCTACGGTTACCGCTTACAACGTAGACCACAGTTTCAAGACAGTAGAAAAATCTGATAAGTCAGTAGATCTTATTATCTGGAACACACATGGTAAATGTCCTTATGCAACTTTGAACTTCAAAAAAGTAGCATAAGTGCTTTGTTCATAAGCCAATAAGAAAACCCCGCAGCTGCGGGGTTTTTTTTATCTAATTTTTGGGCCGATTTCGCCTTGACAAAACGACATTATTTTTTATGCTCAATAGAGTATCTTTATAATGGGGACCGATTCGATGAGGCACCTACTTTCAAAGCTTTTTATTTTTAGTTGTATAAGCGTTTTTATCCATCTGCCGCTTGGTGCGACCTCTATGGAGGATGACGCCAAGGATTCGCTTCACTTATATAACGAAGTACGGCGTGGTACCTGGAGACACGCTGATCCAGAGACTCTAAGGCCTGAAGAATATATGTATATTTCTACACAAGACGGCATTATGATCTGCTGCTCCGAGACAACAAACGATACAGAAGACACATTTCAGCGAATAAAAAGACTTTCTTTGGATGATTTTAAGTATCGTCTTGCTCTTCTACCAAGCTGCATCAAATATTGCCTAACACATCAAGACGACCCCCATTTGTTGTTGCCATCGCCTCCTCCTCTTGATACCCCTTCTAAAGCACTCCCTCTTTCTAATCACGCTTACCATTTCCTCCATCATGTATTGGGAACGACGGAACGTCTGCATTTTCTTCGAAAAATAGTCTCAGAAGACTTACTTGATGATCAAGAATGGCAATCTCTTGAAGAGCTTGTTTTAAAAATCAACCGCCCAGCGCACACCATACCTTCAGCACAGAGTATATACCTGCCTTATTTCTCTGGTCCTGATTTTATATTAGACATGCGCCAGTTCCTTATATCAATTTTGCCCATTGTTAAACCAGACGATCTTATTGTAGGGGTTGGCAATACGCCTCAGCTCCCTATCTATGTTTTAAAGCGTTTATGTCCACATTTATCTGTACAACCCCTACCTATTTCAGGTTGGGCCGGCATAAATAAGGCATCTTCATCGTCATGGCTAGACAACATTATAACACCTCATGCACAACAACATTTTGATGATTATCTTGTTCAGAACTTTGTAAAACGCGTGAAGCAGCCAAAACGACTTGTCTTTCTTGATATAGTGAATATGGGCTTTTCCATCGAATATACACTCTCAAGACTCCAAGATCTTTATAATTCTAAAGCACCTCAAACAACTCACACAAGTAAGTTAGATGGACTTGATCAAAAAGACACATCCTCTTCAAGTATGATGCCAAATTATCTTGTTGTTTCGCTAGCTTCCATTAATGTTATTAATCCCTCTCCTATCTTTCACGGATATTACACATCACTGGATGTCGGTCGAATGCCAGCACACCTTGATGGTTCGGATGATGTTGGGCGCATGATGCCGCATGCAAACATGAGAATCTGGGATCAAGGTACGCCCGTTATAGGAGAGCCTGAGCCAGGATTAGAGCCTGTTTTAGATAATTTAAATCGTCATTTCGCAGAAATAAAACTATAGAAGGTTGGCCATGATATTGATCAGAGTTTATTCTTTAGGATTTTTAACGCGCTTGATAAAGTTCTAGTTTAGCGCTAGTGTTGGGATAATTTTATATTAATCTGAAAGATTTCTTTCATGAAGCTACAATGCAAGGGTATCAGCCAAAAAGTATTAGATAGTATAACTCCATGGCTTTTCTTTTTTACAAAGTACTTTACCAAAATTCAAATTGATGCGGAACCTCATCTTCCACCTGAAGCTTTAAACTGCTGGAAGAAACATGTCAGCAACGCATCTGTCTATGTGGAATATGGCGGAGGTGGCAGTACAGCCTCAGCTCTTAACATGGGGCCTAAAGTTGTCATCACTGTGGAAAGCGATTTCAGATTTCATAAAGCATTGAAAGGCATCTCCCAATCTAAATCATTCATCCCACTTTATGCGGATATTGGTCTTACCGCGAAATGGGGTCAACCACTTCTGAAATGCCCTAAAAATAAATGGATATACTATCCGCTTGCACCTATTCTAGAACTTGACAAAAGAAACCTCATGCCAGATGTTGTACTCATTGACGGACGTTTTAGAGTTGCGTCAACGCTTGCAATGATTTTTTATACACTTAGTCATAAAACTGTTTTTTTAATTGATGATTTTAGAGACCGTCCCGAGTACCGTATTCTTTTAGAATTTTTAGAACCAACTGCTTTTCATGATCGTCTACTTGAAGCGCGCATCAAACCTGACATTAAAGCGCATCGAGTTCTTCTTTCTTTTATCAAATTTATCCGTGACTATCGATAATAGTGTATTGATAGTCATTAACCGCTCTGGGATGCTCCGCCGCATCAATAAGCGTCAAAAAACTGTTGCGTCACAATTGTTCGTTCAATTCCTTTGATGATATGTTGGCTGATGTTGATAAGGTTGGCCATTTTTATGTCACGACTCAGGACATACCCTATAAGAAACCCATCCATGTCTTTGTAGCACTTTGAGAGATTTCTGAAGATGCGCTTTTGGTGGGACATCCTTTTCATTGCCAACTACCCCCATACCACCACTCAATAGCCAAATGAGCTCCCTATCATCTCTGAGCAATTTTCTCATGTGCTCAAAGCCCACAATAATCTTTTGAGCTCTCTTCGACTGTTCACGTCAATTTTGAATCTTTGTGAGCCAGCTCTTGTCTTAACGCACCCAATTGCTTAGTCAGAGCTTCAGTGCATCCATCATGTTCCAACTCTACCCGATCATCAAGTTGGGCTCGGACACCTGCCTGCTGCAGTCCAAAGCTTGAAAGCGGAAAAGGCATTGTTAGTCGTGACTTAAACGCATGCAAAACCAAGCTTGCACACCAATTGTGTTGCAGCCTTAGCATGTGGAGATTGGATAACGTTTGTTGTGATTTTTCTGACTCCAATTCATCATCGCATGAATCAGGCTGATTGGTTACAGAACATATTTCAGAAAGCTAATAAAAACATCCATCTCACAGGAACATCTCTCCCATTTTTAGACCGCATTTTCACGCTGGCTTTGTTGACGCTGGTTTTGTTGGTGCTCCCTATGGATTCTGGCTTGACTGACAACTGTTCTTAAGTCATTGGTGCGTGAAATCGTAGCATCAATGATAAATGCTTTGGCTATTTTGAGTGCAGCTCCTGCCGCCAAGAATCCAGCCGTAACATTACCGAGAATCACATTCGTAGTTGATTCAAAATGAGCATTAGTGACAAGTGTTGTCGTAATAGCGCCGCCTATTAAAGTGACAGCGACTAAAGCATCGATCCATCCACGACTGACTCTAAAGCAGCACAAACAACAGCGATAGTAATTATCTTCACATCCAGGAACATCTTCCAACAGGTCTTCATCATCATCTGCGTTGGCACCAGTTTGTGTTGGCAAAATTGATGGTTGAAATGCTGACGCGAGCTCCCCTTCTTCCATAGCGAGTTCCTCACCCCTCATTATATCATTACGCGCCATCCTCAGATTTCTTCCCTTCTTACGCTCTGGAGACACCTCAATGGTAATGTGGGGAGGATCCTGTTCTTCATCGGTTGAAGATCCTCTATTCTTTTTATGACTTACTTTTGTTTTTTTATGTGTAGACGAGCTTTTAGTCGTATGACTTGACCCAGATTCTATGTCATCTCGTTCTATATCACTACTTGCAACACTTAAATTTAAGTTGGCCCCCATATAAGAGATCGCAAAGAACATAATTAAATATAACGCTAGCTTTTTGATATACATAAGGACGCTCCATTTTTTGAAACTCCTTCCAATTAAAAACACAAATCATTAACAAAAAATTTAAAGCAATTAAAACAAATAAAAATTAAATAAAATGCCGTAAAAACAAAAACTTACGCGGCAAAAATAATTTTTTTTACTTTCAATTACTTATCAATGACTTAATAGAAATTTAATTGATTCGAAATGTTTCGTTAAGAAACGCATGCTCAAATGCAATTGAATCTAACAAATGGAGGTAAGTAAATGAAATTACAATCACAATTCAAGCTACTCGCGCTTTCAACAGCCCTATCTTTTGTTTTGATGGGGTCAGTACAACAACTATCTGCAAGTGCAGATCTAAAAGAAGTTACAGGAGACGCTGCAAGCTCCACAACTGCTCCCGTAGCTCCCGTTGTAACCCCTGTTGCACAAGATGATCAAGGTTCAACATCTAATGTAACACCAACGCCAGCTAATGTAACACCTGCACCATCTGATGTAACACCGATACCGACACCAACTCCAGCCCCCATACCAACTGTCTATGCTGAATGGGATGCAAATCATAATGGTAAGCTTGATTTTTATGAGATTCCTGCAGCAGTTAGATCAAAAGTAGTTAAAGCCCTTGATTTTGATGGCGATGGCAAACTAACTTTTAACGATATTAAAACAATATTTACGAAAGTTTTTGATCGCAATCATGATGGCACGGTAAATTTTAGTGATGTCATTTTAATGAAGGATGATCTCTTCAAAGTTGGAACAAAACTCACTGAGCTTATGACTTCCATTCAAACAAGTGGCTTATTGGATGCAATTCCTACAGCACAACGCACTGAAATCCAAGCACTCTTCACGAAAATCACAGGTGGTATCACTGTTGCAGAAAATGGTTGGGGTAAACTTGAAAACTTTGCAGATGATGTAAAAACTGAACTCAAAGAAGTTCGCACATCACTTCAAAATGGCAAACTAGATCCAAACACCGTTGCAACATTCAAAAATGACTTCACTCTCTTCATGAATTTGATCAAGGAAGTTAAAGATACAGGTGATCTTCGCAAGGTAACAACTGACATTTTGGGTCTCTTGAGTAAGAAATAAGGTCCCCCACTGCTCTTTAAGAGCACTGCCTTCCCAGCCATCTGGGAAGGCATTTTTTTGTGCTTATCCTTAAAAATATAATTTATTTCGTATAGTAATGGTATGGCGTTTTCTTGGCATAGTCAGAATCTTTAAAGTGTTCATGCAAAGCCTTAAATACTTTATAAGATGATTCTGGTGCCGGCTGTTTAAATCGGCTCATACGTACACACAAATGCATCATCTCTGGTAAATGCGGATATTTGGGATTTTCCTTCAACATCTTCAATGCTTTTTTAGAAAAATAATCGACACTGCCATCTTTAAAAATGGATTGAAGTTTACCCCATTCATCTTTTGATTTTTTTGCATCCTCACTGGATAAAAATGTCAACCGTTTAAAATCAGCTTTTAAGTCACTATCATCCCACCAATTTTCACCAAGGCCAGATTGTCTATCAAGCTCGTGTATGTTGTTTTTTAATCCCTCGCGCCAAGTGGACGGATTAGAGAGCACAGAAAGACCAGGAGACCTCAGTATCAGCAAATGACCTAAAAACTCTTTCTCATGTGCCGTTTTAAGGGATGCAAACTCAGAAAACACCTCTTTTAAATCTGGCATAACATCAGCCAGATTTTGCAGATATTTTTCTGCGCTCTTTATTTTACCGAGAAGAATAGATCTAACAAAAAGAACAGATGCTGTCTGGTTTTTAAGCCAATCCGGTGTCTTTGGATTGTTCATGAGCAATTCTAAATGATGAAGACTGAGCTGGTGCAGATAGATTGCATGATCATAACTAAAATCTAAACCTGCCTTTGAACGGTTATAACAAATATCCATCAAAGGTTTTTGCAGAATCGAATCTACAAAAACATCGAAACTTTGAGCCACCCTCATTTGAAGCGACTTCAAGCGATTGCGCACTGAGACAGGCATTGATGGATCAGCAAGGACTTCTTCGATCAGTATCCGAGCCGTGTCTGGATGATTTTTGAGTGCATGCTGAATCAGCAAGTAACGCACCGTAAGGTACGCTGTAGATGATGAGTTTATTGCATCCGCTTGTTTCTTTAAATCTTTCGGTATCTCTTGTTGTTCTGGGATGTTTTGAAGACAAGCAATGAGCCAAGGCACGGATTTCGTTTCTTTCCATTTTTTGTAAGATTCAGTGTACCCCTCCTTCGCTCTAAAAAGACGAATCCAATCTAGAAAATCTGCACCTTTGAAATTTTTTTCTTCCGTTTTATAAAGATAAACTAAATCCTTAAGCGTTTGATCCGTTACCACACCTGATTTTGCCTCTAAAGCGTTCGAAATTTGTGAAAAAATTTCATGTGGATTCAAAACATGCTGTAACCGCTGAACAAGCTTATGCGTATCATCAGCATAGGCGCTTTTTTGAAGGAGTGTTTGATATTTCTCAAATGCGCTAAAAAAGATTTTAGGATCCGCTTGAAAAAAGTGTGTGTTTCTAAAATGAGAACGAAGAACAAGATATGCCGCCAAAGCCCGATCTGGAGACTCTTTGTTCATCGCGATGACATCAAATAGGGCCGCACTTTTTTGATAATCCATGGCATAAAAATAACTGCTTGCCACTTGATAATCATAATCTTGTTTTTGAGTCTGATCAGCATCATTGGGCAAGGAGTCTGGCAGATGCAGTGCCTTCTCATCACCACAATTCATAAAAACGCGCTGCTGGTTTTGAATCCAATGAAGGACGGCTGGATGCTCTGGGCCATATTTCTCTAAAAGTTTTTGAAGCCTTAATGATGCTGCATGAAATGCATCGTCCATACAGTTTTCAAAATACAAGGACGAGACAGTCCCGTCTTTTTCTTTTTGAATAGATCTTGATGTGGAAAAATAAGATGGAATACTTTCTTGCTTTAAGACATTTTTCACCCGATCAGTCCATTGATAAAGTGCTGGCTGTTCATAGGCAACAGGCGTGTTAGGGTCATAGAATTTACCTTCCAATGCGCCTTCAACCATGGAAGCATTTTGAGTTAATTTATGAATGGCTTGTTCTAATAATTGCTGCTCTGTTTTTGAAAGGGGCTTGCCACTCCAAAGACGATACGAGGCCCACAAATAAAGGATACTCATGTTAGGCAGAATAACGCCTAGCTGATCCTTTTTGATCAGTGCTATTGGAAAATCCAATTCAAATCCATCGATTGAATAGTTTGAATAAGCACCCATTTCATTATAGAAATAGGACTCACACCGATAAGGCCCACAGGCCCAACTGGATGAGAGCATCATTGAGGAAAGCATCATTGAACTAAGTAGTTTCTTCATCATTTAACCCTTTCTATCAGCATTTTGTAATGCTCTGGATTCCATGCTTCATTATTAAAAAAATAAAAGTGATGCGCTTCCTTAATATTCTCATTATTCAAAAGCGCAAGGTCCGATAGATTGAGCCCTAAATACCCCCTGCACTTCTTCACTTGAAAGCGTCCATGTGCGCGAAGATGCTGGTAAAGTATTTCTTTTTCACTACCTAAACTATAAAGCATTGGCACAGCATAGGAAACAGGCATTTCATCAAGCCACGGATCAAATGTACACCAGGATGCAAGTGCTGTCATCGAGAGTGGAATTGAAATTGATTGATGAAGTTTTTGCATAAGTTTTTTGTAAAACGGACGTTGACTTTTTGTCGCATCAAAATCCACCTGAATTTCAACCGCACCTTTTGAAAGATGTGTCATTAGAGCAATCATGTTTTCAATATCCCGGTCTTGGACCGTCTGCTCTGGTCTAAGCTCAATTCTAAAAACAGCAATCCAGGAAACATCTTTAGGTCGCCTAAAGCCTTGATGGCGAAGCTCAAGTTTAATAAAGCCTTTCTTATCCGCTTTAAATGTAGCAATCAGTGATGCAATACGCACATTTTTATTATCAATAAAATGAAAATCGTCTAAACGATCCCAAGACCACAACGTCATGGTATAACCTTGGTAAGACGCACTCAAAAAATAGAGTCCAAGGCATAGGAAAAACCGAATTAAGCGCATTATATCTCTTTATTCTTGTGAAAAATATTTGAAAAATTTCCCTTTTATACTTTCAGTCGTAATCAGAT
>JBQCDM010000249.1:0-2411 GCA_051961235.1 Nucleicultricaceae bacterium (SeqCode) | reverse complement strand
TAGAATAAAAGTGTAAACAGGAAGACGTTATTTCTTTCTTTTTTTGCTGAAGCGCTCTGGATATATAAGCGCAAAACTTTCCTCTACAACACGAATTTTGTCTTTAAGAGATTGATTGGAATTTTCTATATGTGTGAGTGCTATTTTTAAATAGTGCAGCGCTGGATTAAAATAAAAGCTTTCAATCAATGCAGGTACAGGATAAGGAAAGGTACCAAGTAATGTCTTTAAATACACCTTTTGCCCATCAAACGCCTCAATGTCATAGTTAGAATCTGTAAAATGGCTGCCTGAAGCTATTTTTAAGCTTTGAACGGTGGCTGCTGGTTGTTTTAACGCTGCAAGGAATGCAGTTCCACGATCAAACAGAATGTTGCCAAGATCTTGATAAATATAAGAATAGGTTAGGTTTGCGTAAACGGGCTGTTCCTCAGTTAGCTCTGCCACCCAGTCTAAGCTCTCTGCAATTTTTTTAAGTGTACCTGTGCATTCGGGAAAAGTTTGTCCAAGTTCCCGAAAGATAGTGCGTTTTGCCGTCGTAGAGCTGATTTTTTTTCCATAAATATCCTCATCACATCTGTCGGATGCTGAGAGATAAGGTGTCAGACAAAATGAAAAAATTGTAATAAGTGACACAACAGACTTTTGAATAAAAGATTGAGGATGAGGCATGAAAAACTCTATTTATTTTGATCGACTGGCATTTCTTTATAATTTTTTAAATATAAAGTCAATTTATTTCATTGGTTTTTATTAATATTTTTTGTTTGTACTTTTTATTTATAATTAATATTAAGATGTGGAATCTTTTTTATTAAGAAGAAATAATAATGAAGAAATTGGTAAAATTAGATCAACGGGTGCAGCAAAAGATGCGGCGAATCATCAGGAAGCATCAGAAAACCAGTCTTTTATGGAGATGAGATTAAAAAAAAGGACTTTAAAAAAAGCCCTTTTTTTAGTTAATAATAAGCTGAAGACAATGATTTAGTCTTTAAGAAGTGCTGTTAACCAAACTTCATTAATTCCATGTGAGCTCACTGGATATATACAGACATCAGAAAAAGGCCCTTTCTGTTCAGCGATCTCCTTCATTGGCTTAAAACTCTGATCCGATAAGCCTTGTACCGCCATGTGAATGTTTGTGACAGCATTACCATCAACTGCTTTCAGGAGTGCTCCTTCTTGCGCTCTTATAGCTGGGTCTTGGACAAATACCGTTTGTCCTTTTGCAATTTTCTTTAGCTGTTCTGTATTGATGGTTGGGCAGGCAGCACTTTCACGCCCAAGGATAAAAGTAACGCCTGTTTTTTCAAGGTCAGGTTTTGACATAGGTCCATAGTGTGACACCTTATGCTTCATAACTGAATAATGGCAGGTTCTTGCATCTTGTTTAGTAAGGACAGTTGAGATGGTTTTAGGATCTCTAACTGTAAGATTTGGCATTGGTGCGTCAAAACTAATAA
Source organism: Nucleicultricaceae bacterium (SeqCode) (assembly GCA_051961235.1). Classification (GTDB taxonomy): domain Bacteria; phylum Pseudomonadota; class Alphaproteobacteria; order Caedimonadales; family Nucleicultricaceae; genus JBQCDM01. The sequence goes on along the minus strand of JBQCDM010000249.1, from coordinate 945 downwards.
AAGACCAATTTTTTATAACATCTGTTTTTTGGACAAGTAGTTTTGCAAATGTCGCTCCATCTACTTTAGGGCAAGTAAGTTGCTCTGCGGCACTTAACGGTGTTGATAGGACGAGAATCGTTGCCAAATAAAATGGTTTTAAAGATTTAAGCGCGTTCATGCCAGTCCCCATGCTTTTTAATATTAAGGTTAGCTTTAAGGTCTCATAAACGTATTAATATACTGTAAAGAGTTTCCGTATGGTTTAGTGCAACTAAGTGGGATCAAAAATAAGAGGATTCAAGATAGGCTGTATGCTTTATCATACAGCCTTGAAAAATATGAAAGTACCTATGAATGTATAGGCTTATTCATCTCTCGATAATTCCGCATGTGCGGGTTTGCTGGGGATCGCTGGTTTTGATAGCTTGACATCATTAGGATTGAGTGTTGAAAGCCATGCCTCTTTAGTGGGTGTTGTTTTTTTAGTGATGCGCGTCACATGAATATAGGGTTTTTGCTGTGTACTATCCACAATGTCAAGCTTCCCATCAGGTCTTCTCATAAATCCTTTAGGCTTATATGAATCATCTGCTTCTTCAAGATCTGTCGTGATAATAATTCCTTTCACCAGACCAACATGATCCCCCTCCAGCCTTTTAATGCCCAAAGCAATTGTTTTTGGGGCAAGAACATCAATTCTATTTCTGCTCTGGGTCTCAGGGCTCATAGATCTAAAACGCCAATACTCAAGAATTGTAGATGTTTCTGGCACAATCGTTTTATTATTAATCATGACACGAAAGTTAGATGTGTGCACCTCTTTCTTTGGTAGCGTGATCTCGCCATCTGATCCTATGACTTGGATGCTGTTTAAAGAAAGAGCCGGGATTTCCCACTCAAGCGTATAGGTGTCATTTTGAAAGAGGTGGGACAAATAATCAAATGAGCCCCGCAATGGTTCAT
>JBQCDM010000248.1:0-6340 GCA_051961235.1 Nucleicultricaceae bacterium (SeqCode) | reverse complement strand
TCGAAAAATCACATCAGTTTAAAGATATCATAAAAATTGGAAGAACCCATTTACAAGACGCAACCCCCGTCACACTCGGCCAAGTCTTTAGTGGCTATGCGCAACAAATACTCAATATTATAGAACGCATCGAAAGCATGATGCCAAAAGTTTTAGAGCTCGCTCAAGGCGGTACAGCGGTTGGGACAGGACTCAATACACATCCCGAATTTGCGTCCCGATTTGCAAAAAAAATGAGCGAACTAACAGCGCTTCCTTTTGTAACCGCACCCAATAAGTTTGAAGCCTTAGCGTGCCATGATACCCTTGTTGATGTCTCAGGGGCACTTAATGTGCTCGCGACAGCATTTATGAAAATCGCAAACGATATCCGGCTTTTAGGTTCAGGACCACGTTCTGGGCTTGGCGAATTGAATTTACCGGCCAATGAACCCGGTTCTTCTATTATGCCAGGAAAAGTAAATCCAACCCAATCAGAAGCTATGACAATGGTCGCTGCCCACATTATGGGCAATCACACAAGCATTACCATCGCAGGGTCCAATGGACACTTTGAACTCAATGTTTTTAAACCTGTGATTATCTATAATCTCTTGCAATCAATCCAATTGGCAGGTGATGTTGCACGATGCTTTACCGATCGTTGTCTCAAAGATCTAAGTGCCAACAAGGAACGCATACAAAATCTTTTGAATGATTCCCTTATGCTCGTTACCGCATTAAACCCGCATATTGGTTATGATAATTCAGCAAAAATAGCAAAGAAAGCCCATGCAGACGGCACAACCCTTAAAGCCGCAGCCTTAGAATTAGGGCTTCTAACGGAAGAACAATTTGATGCATGGGTGCGGCCCGAAAAAATGCTTCAACCCGACGCCGCTCAATTGGAATAGTCCACCTCTTCAAAACGACCAAGGCTCACTCACCTGGGTCTTGGTCGTGTTTTATAAAAAGACAGTAACACCGAGCCTCCAATGACGAGAGCAATGAAAACCAATGTATATTCAGACTCAATCAAAGATTCATCAAAATAAGTATTCAGCCCCATCTTAAGACCGATACCTATTAAAATAATAGAAAGGCCATGTTTCAAATAATGAAAGCGCGTGACGACATCCGCCAATACAAAATAAAGCGATCGAAGTCCTAAGATTGCAAAAATATTCGTTGTATAAACGATAAATGGATCTTTCGTCACGGCGAAAATCGCAGGAATCGAATCAAGCGCGAACACTAAATCTGACAACTCAATCAACACAAGCACCATGAGCATCGGCGTAATCATAATTTTGCCACCTTCTCTTCTAAAAAATGATGGAGAATCGGTCGCCTTTGATACTGGAAAAACTTTTTTAAGCCAAAAGATAAGTTTATTGTTAGAAAAATCCGCAGGCTCATCGATCATGATCAGCATCTTGATACCCGTAAATACCAAGAACCCACCAAACACATAAAGCATCCAATGGAATGATGCCAGCAATTGAGCACCCAGCAAAATTAAAATAGCACGCATCACAATCGCTCCTAAAATACCCCAAAAAAGGATACGGTGTTGGAATTTTAAAGGAATCGCAAATTGCGTAAAAATAAGAGAAAACACAAAAATATTGTCTATGCTGAGGCTTTTTTCAATGAGATAACCAGTCAGAAATTCAATCCCTGCCTCAGCTCCCATAAAATGATAGACACCTAAATTAAAAAGCATCGCAAGCGCAATGTAGCCTGCACTCGATAGCAACGCTTCTTTTATCCCTACTTTGTGAGGATTTCTGTTGAGAAATCCAAGATCCATCACAAGAAGAAATAGAATAAAAGCAATAAAGCTTCCCCATAAAGTCAACGATGACATATACAGCCTCGATTATTTTTTTAATTTACACACTTTTAAAGTGCCGTGTTTCATTAAAAAAAGTCAAGCAAATGAGAAGAAAAACATCAACCTTTTTCTTCTCTCAAGATTCAAGGATCGATCTCAAAATTCATGTACCTTGAAGATAAGAATAATTAAAGAGTTGGCTTTATTTTACCATGGCCCATGGTTCTGTTTGGATGTGTTTCTTTGATAAACAAAAGGATAATAAAAGATAATATCAAACAGATTGGAACAACACTGAGAGAAATCCTATATGTAGAAGAAGAATAAAGCGGTGAGCCCTCCGAATTAATAGAACCATCCCAAAACTGCACCAGCAATTTTCCAATCATAGGATGAAGAACAGCGCCATTCAGCATCACAATCATATTCATAAAACCAAGTGAAACACCACTAATAGATTTTGGCATAATCTCACAGATTCCCGCAAAAGAAAGACTTTTAGAGGTATAAGAAAAACCAATCAAGAAGAAAAGAACCGTAAACCAAAAAGCATCAAGTGTCGGCATATACAATAAGAAGAGGTGTGCAACCAGTGCTACAAGACAACCAATAATCATCGGCAATCGCCTGCTTGAAAAATAGTCTGACAAAGCAATGAAGAATGGGCTTCCCACCGCTGCTCCAATAAACATAACACCAATAATAGCGGCTGCTGACTTTTCAGGCAAAGAAATGCATTTTTGAATAAATCCAACACCCCAAGCAACCCCCCATACTGTAAGAGGCACATACATGAACATGCTAAACAAAGACATATACCAGGCTTGAGGCGCTAAAAGAACGCGTTTCAAGCTTTTTAGAATATTGGAATCCTGCTCTCTAAAATGCTCAGGTATTTCTTGTCCGGTCGGTGTATTCATAACAAAGAAATAAATCATGAGAGATAACCCAACGCCCAAAACGCCAAGCATAATAAGAGAAACGGACCAAGACACCCAATCAATAAGCATACTAAGAGGCGTTCCACCCATCGTAGCACCCAAAGTCCCCATAACAATGGTCAATGCAATCACTTGCCCTAATCGATGTGGGGGAAACCACAGTGTGCCCAGTTTTATTGTACCAATAAATCCACAAGCTGACCCCATTCCCATTAAAAAGCGTGCAAATGATGCCACGTATACGTCGGTGGTCAATGCAAAAACAAGACATCCAAGAGCACAACATAAGGCTGCAACCGTCATTAACACACGCGGACCAAACCGATCTAACAATAGACCAATTGGTATTTGCATCATGGCGTAAGCCCAGTCATAAAGGCTGATAATATCTCCAAAAATATGAGCATCGATTTTAAATGCTGTTAAAATCTCATTACGCATAACATTGGGAAAAACACGAACGATAAATTGATAAGAATAGAATGTTCCAGCGCAACTTACGATAAACCAAGCTTTCCAGTCGATTTCCTTGCAGATACGCCGCATTTTCTCAATCATTCAGAATCCTTTTTCTTGAAGGTTCTCCAGAACCGGTTATCTAAAAAGAAGACCTTATAAGCATATTGGCAAAATGTCTACCCTTTAGCATTTGAAAAAAGTTATTCCTCACAAGCCTTGAAGCACTCTAAAATACCTCTATATAAAGTCAAAAATCGTTAACAAAACTTTAACCAAAAAAACTGAACAAGCTATACAAAATTCTGAACAAACAGAAGGCACCCACTATGCAAGCGGATGCCTTTTAAAAAGTATCAAAAAATTATGCTGAATTATTGAAAGTGCTTTAAGAATTTTGCAAAGTCCACCCCAACATCATTCGGCGTGTTTTGTGTGCCGTGCTCTTTAATCTCACCACATTCTGGCCCCTCTCCTTGCTCAACAAAGCGTCTTATCTCTATAGGATCTGATTTTTTATAGGGATTCAGATTTTCATGAACTTCTTTGCTACCTACAGGACGACGCCATTCAGTGAAAGTAATTGCATCAATGTCATACGTTGTAATGTTATGTCTTTGTTTCGTTCTTCCTTGTGTAAAGCGACCAAATTCTCCCGTACACACCTTTAATCGTTTAACAAAGATTTGATCCTTCTTTAAATAACGCTCAAACTCAGCTTCTTTTTTAATAGTGAGCTCACTTTGATCCTCACCGGGTCTCTTATAAATTGTTTTGATCGTTATAGGACTCCATTGTTCCAACTGATCACTTGCTTTTTCTTTTTCTGAAATCTTAGTATACGCTTCTTCATCAACTTCCATAGAAGCGGTGATCGGTTCATCACCAATTATTACTTTTGCTCCCCATACCTTCATACTTTTTAAGGCGTCATCATTGTGATGATAACCAATAAAACTAAACTCAGCAGGCAATACCACGCGAGATCTTTCTGCGCCTTTTTTTGTGATCACTTCAACTTTAGAAAGCGTCCCTTCTTCATCTGTCAAGAAACTCTTAATTTTGTGACTTACTTTTGGTGATGTCTCTTGCTCATTATCCTCAAGTGTTGATGTGGCATGAACGCTAAATGCACTACAGCTCAAAAATGAGATTGCAAAAAGCATACCAAAGATTTTAAACATGAGATTCCTCCAAATTAATAATACATTTTATGATGATTAAATTTTACAATGATGCTTAGAGAGAATCCACATATATTTTTCCCACCGCGGCAGAAATAAATCGACTTGAAGCATCTTCAGACCGACTGGTAAGAATAATGGGGATGCGTGCCCCCATCACTAAACCTGCCATTTGAGCACCAACAAGATACTTCAGCTGTTTTACCAAAATATTGGCAGACTCTAAATCAGGCGGTATCAAAATATCTGCCCTTCCAGCAACGTCAGACCGAATATGCTTAATCTCTGCAGCCTCACTTGATATGGCGTTATCAAAAGCAAGCGGGCCATCAAGAATGCCACCCACAATTTGTCCACGATCTGCCATTTTACAAAGAGCAGCCGCTTCAATGGTCGGTGTTATTTTTGGATTAACCAACTCTACTGCCGATAAAAGAGCGACACGCGGCGTTTTTATGCCGAGCGCTATAGCTAAATCAATAGCATTTTGAACAATGGATTGTTTATCCTCCAGTGATGGAAAAATATTAATGGCGGCATCTGTAATAAAAAGAAGACGTGGATAGGTTGGCACGTCAGCGACCATCACATGACTCATACGACGAGCTGTTCGAAGATTATAGCCCTTTTGCATAACAATGCTGAGTAACTCTTGCGTGTGCAATGCTCCTTTCATCATCATTTTCACGTCGCCTGATTGCGCAAGAGAACAGGCGATTTCAGCTGAGTGATGACTATGTTTGCTTTCAATGATCGAGTAAGGATTTATATCAACCTGCAGTTGTTCGGCCGCTTGGTGGATACGCTTTAGAGGACCAACAAGAATTGGATTAATAAGGCCAGCGCGCGCTGATTCAACAGCACCTAACAAAGAAGCTGCATCTACAGGGTGCACCACAGCAACAGCAGGCACTGGCAATGCTTTTGCTCTCTCAATAAGTTCAAGGTGATATCTCCCCTTAATGGCAATCTCTTCTCGTATCATGGCTGATCTTCTCCTTTTTAATAATCTTACCATGAGACCTTAAAACAAGAAACCGTGACTAATGTGAAAGTGATATGTGGAGCTGAAAATGAGCGCAATTATTTGGGAAAATCAGGAACAGTGCAACTAAAGGACGCTTGGGTGGCGTTAGATAAATTTGTTTGACGATCCGAAGATCGAGAGATGTCTCGTAAGAGACCTTATGAACTGGAAGACGTTTGCACTGTATCCCTGATTTCATTTACCCATCTAATCCACACGACTTTTATGCATATCTGAATTAGATGGATAAATTCTTTTAATGAGAGACTGAACACCACAATAGAGCTTCTTGTCTTTTCATTAAAACCGAGACTCTCACTCTCGATAACTTTCATATGGAATCGATTTTTTGGATTTCAACTATTTTTTGCATTCTTTCATCTATTTTTTTGAATTATTCTATTTTGTTATTATGTTTTTATTAATAGATCTAAAAAATTAGAATATTGATTTATTTTATATTGACCAAATTGGAAAGTTATTATATTAAATGACAACTTTATTATTCATTATATTTCAATGCTTTAATTATGAAAAAACCAATACTTCTCCTCTGCACAAGTTTATTAATCCAAACCCATTTGCATGCTAGTTCTTATAAAATGGATGAAGATTTTGAGCCTGTTTTTAAAAGGCCCCCTTCAGTCACAAGCTCTCTTACAAAGATCGCAACTGGTGCGGCCTTTGCATTTATTGGGGATTATTTATATCCTCATGAACAACGTGATAATTTTTCAGAGCACCTCATAAGTGAAGGCCCTAGTGTCATTGGTCACACACTCATTATGGGTGGAATGTATGATCTTCTGCATTGGGGATACGATAAATTCATACACACCCTTTGGCGCACACCCACACATACAAAAAAACGACAGAAACATCCTCCCCACGTCATTCAAGAAAGAGAAAAAGATCT
>JBQCDM010000247.1:0-2205 GCA_051961235.1 Nucleicultricaceae bacterium (SeqCode) | reverse complement strand
GAAGATCATTGGCAAAAAGAATGCCTTGATAAAAAACAGGTTTCGTCTTTGGAAAAATTTTCTCGCTAAATTTTGGCGTAAAGTTCGGAAAAAAAACGCTGAAATCATACCCATGTCTTTTAAGGGTATTAAAAAGCCATTCATCATAGGCATTAATGACTCCATATTCTCCTGAACGTTCAGGTGTCACAGCCATAAACCGCCCACCCCTTTTCTCTGACTTATTTTTATAAATCATTTTTCTTAAGGTGGTCTCGTAAACTTGTCTTCTAGATCCTTCCAAAATTTGGCTTTTTTTATAATCCATCACTTTGGGATCCAACAGTTCTTTATAACGGCTTACAAGCTCTTTCCAAGCCTCATTGACAACAGCAACATCCGCATCATTATCTTGAAGACAAAAATCTACGGGCTGCATCAAACAACTATTAACATCTAAAATAATAAGGGTCGAAGCATCCGCTTTCTCAAATAAATCGCGTGCATCCGTAAAGAGGTATATCGTAGACACATCAGCAAAAGAAGGGCTTGCTATCACAAAACATAACTGAAGCCAAAAAAGGCGAATGAAACGCATGTACATATACCGATTAATAATACCCAAACATCGTAGCTTAATCATTATGAATAGCAAGTCGTTTTCTCAAACGTCTGCTTTGGTAATAGCGGGATGATAAAAATAAGCGAAATTCTTAACAAAACATTCTGTTTTGCTGAGGGCCTTTAGTGACGTCTTCCAGTTCTATATATTATAAATAGCATGATTTTTTTTAACGTCAAGAGCATAAACAATAAATATTCATTTTTTAAGAATAAAAACAATACAATACATCTAATAAAATGAATAAATAGCTTATAACAGTACTAAATCGGATCACAGCAATGATTCATCACAACTACTAAGAATCGAGAATTTCACTACCATCTGACGTATAAGTACGGGGCGGTGCTAACAATTTACCATTGCTATAATGCTCAATACGCCTAATTTCTCCATTTTTATGATATTGTATGAGCGTGCCTTCTTTCTTATTATCCTTGACATGATACTCCATGAGCAGCCTTCCATCAGGATAGAAAACCTTAACTTCGCCTTCTACCTTGTTATCCACAAAATTTTGAGCCTTAACAACCGTACCTAATGCGTTATAGGAAAGACAAGGACCATTGCGCTTTCCATTTTTATAAGTCACTTTGCTTAAGATGCGGCCAGACCCTTCGTAAAGGCAAGCAATCCCTGTACAAACACCGTCCACATGCGGAAGCGTTGCAACAAGCTGTCCCTTTTTATAAATTTCGAGATTCCCTTCAATACGTCCCTTATTATAATGTGCTTTAGATCGAATGAGCCCACTCTCATAATAAAGTGCGTCCCCATTTAACGTACCATCTTGGTAGGTTAAGCGCTTTTCAACACGACCTTCAGCATCGTAAAACTCACTCACCCCGTTTAATTTATTGGCATGATAGGTTAGGCGCGCTTCTGCCTTTCCATTTTTACGTGTTTTTTGAACAATACCATCCGGGATAGGTTTTGGAGATGAATCCGTCGTTTTATTTTTAAGTTTTTCTAGTCGCTGTTCACGTAGCGCCCTCTTGGCTTGCAATTTTTCTTGAACTCTTTTTCGAGCCGTCGACATTTCTTTGGGCAGAGGGTGATTGTCTTCAAGTCCTGCTGCACTTAACCTATCGTCTAATTTCACAAGCTCAGCTGATTTTGATGTCATATGCGCCTCAATCCCTACCTAATAAACCTATCCCAACAAAACAACGGCCGCTTCAATGGTGAGACAAGCAGCAGTAATACTCACGTCACCGCCTGCCGTTATTTCAATTGCAGCTCCTGCTGTTATTGCAATATCAGCCGCTGCATCAATTTCAATGGCACCAGCTGCATTCACCGTAACATCAGCCACGGCATCAATTTCAATAGCACCCACCGCATTTATCGTGACATCACCCACCGCATCAATTTCAATAGCACCAATCGCATTTGCCGTGATATCTCCCGCCGCATCCATTGCGATATCAGCACCAGCCGTTTCTGAAATAGAGATGCCGGCAGTAATCGAGGAAGTTGTGCCAGCCTCGACGCTAAACGATTCACCGGCTGTAATCGAAATAGATCCGCCCGCCTCAATATCAATATTCTCACCGGCGGATATGCTGATATTTTGCGCACATTCAAGGGTTGTATTCCCTTCC
>JBQCDM010000246.1:0-8679 GCA_051961235.1 Nucleicultricaceae bacterium (SeqCode) | reverse complement strand
CGTGTCATGCCGTTATCTTCAATGCCTTTAACACCACACGATCCAGTGGTGCGCATATTTGAGGGCAAAGAGCCTGCAGAGTTCATAAAACTACAATACAATTCTAAAGAACGAATCCTTGAGATTTTGGCCTATCAATTTCGCCCCGGTGAACTTGCGACTCTTCTGCCGTATTTCCCTAAAGATATGCTTGGGTTGGAATTGGAGAATACCAACATGAGAAAAAATGATGCAACGGATCTGGCACCTTTTATTCCCGATACGCTTGAGCGGATTAATCTTGCGCGTAATAAGCTGGGTGACATGGCTTTTATAAACCTTCAGCCTTCTCTTAAAAATGGACTCAAGGTGATTGATCTCAGTGGAAATAGGCTGGGCGATGTTTCGCTTGTTGCGTTTGCGCAAAGCTTTCCAAAGACGCTTGAAGTTTTTCTCATCGGGGGCAATTCTATTACAAATATAGGATTAAAGGCTTTTCTCAGCAGCTTAACGATCCGATTAAGAAAGCTTGGCTTAAATCACACACTTGTCAATGATGATGGCGTGGATGCGTTTCGTCAAGCGTCGTATCTACCACAAGAGTTGGTTTTAAGTCATACAGGTGTTAGTGACCGTGGTGTAGAAACACTGATGCAGCATGCCTCAAAAACCTTGATGTTTCTTCATATCGATGAGACATGGGTAGGTGTAGATGGGCGGCTGGCACTTGGTAAGGAGGGGTTTGCAGAGCATTTTCCTAAATTCACGCCTGGTGTTTGGATTAAGCAATAACAAAGCGCATAGAACTAAAAATTGGTTTTAATTGCCAGAAAACTTGTGATTATTAGAATATTACAATTTTATGCGCAATAATGTGAAGACAAAACCAATAAATAAAATTTTTTTCATGTCGAAATGGAAAAATTATTCTTCCATTATTCTTGGTTTTAGAGTATTACATGCCACATTGATCATATATTGCGCACGTCTTTATGAAGGTGTTTTTATGCGTAGAATTCATTTTTCAGTTTTTATGTCACTTTTACTCAGCACTGCATCCATGAATGCCTTTGCTTCTTCCATGCATGATGAGCAAAAAGAAGGATTTTCTGATGCTGCAACACCAAGAAAGCGTTCAAAATCAACAAAAACAAAGCAAGAAACATCAAGTGCAACGTTATCAGCATCCATAGATGTTGAAAAAGAAGAAAAAACTGGAAACTCTCGTTATGACGCGCTTTTACGTTCTGCTGAAGAATTGACAGAAAAAGAAGAAGTCATAAATCTTAAGTTGGAGGATCTTCAAAAAGAAGAGCAGAAAACTGAAAAAGAACTTAAAAAGTTGAAGACACAATTAGCGGCGTTTAAAGAGATAGAGCATTCTGAAGGTATTGGGGCATGGGAAAAAAAGATTGTAGAGGCTAAAAAACAAAAGCAAGCCATTCAAGAAAGCATCGAGGACATTAAAGGTCAAATAAGCGCCATTCATACAAAAGCTCAAACAGCAAGGGGTGAGGCGGAAAAGCTCTTGCTTGATGAATGGAAAACGATACCTCTTTTGCCCGTTCATTATAAAGATAATGCTAAATCATTAACATTTGATCATGTTTTAGCCATGATGCAATACATCACTTTGAAAAAGGATTGGGATCAAACTGTGTTTGAAGCAGCAGATGACGTAACAGCGTATCGTTTTTCTCTCGCTTTTGATGATTTCAAACTCGGAACTTATATTGATTTGAAGAATAAGCCAAAAACTGTAGCAGATTACTACAAAGCGGCGCATGCGGTGCAAGGAAAATATCGGGTTCAATTCGAAACCAGCGCCACAAGCAAAGAAGGTTGCCTCGAGGGCGAAGAAGTGCTCACGCACCATTATACGATTCGAAAGACTGATGATGATACAACCATTGATAAATTTTTTATCTCTCTTGCATTAAAACCGGCAGCACAACATGAAATTGAGAAGGCTCGCGGAAATGATGTTATGCCACTCCAAAATCGCCTATCCATACTTCAAAAGGATCAAACTTCTCTTGAAAAGGATTTAGCTGCTGCTAAAAGTGATCTTAAAAGAGCCTTGAAGAGGCTTGCCACTTCTTACATTGTTCCAAGTGCATGGAGAGAGGCTTTTGAATCATTTGCAAGTGCGAAAAAAGGTGAATCGGTTGAGGTGCATGCGCCTGTTCTCACCTATCATCACTTATGGCATTTAGTGGGTGAACGTCCGTTTGTTCGACATGGATCAAAACCTTCTGTAACGATTGCAACATATAAGTATAATCTGACTTTTAAATTGGATGACATGAGCCTGTTTGAAGACATCAAACCATCCGACTATATTCATTTTGACCAGTACACATGGTCTCCTGCAAAGACCGTGAATGGCGAAATAAGTGTGCCCCATTTGACCTTGCACTATGCTGTCTACAGTAATACGAGAGAAAATAGAAAAAAACTTGAGGAGCAGACGAAAAAAAGCATTGATATTGTGATAGAGCCCATACAAAAAAAGAAGAAGGATGCCTCTAAAGACAGTACCCTAGATGTAGAAAAGGTTCAGAAGTCAATGCGCGGAGAAGAAACTTCGTTGCGGGCTAGAATGGTGGCTTTGAGAAAGCAAACCTCAGAACTTCGACTGCGCAAAAAATTAGCATTAGGGACGCAGGAGAACCCCTCTGGCACACTATCACCCAGAGGATTTGAGACACACACGGATTCTTCTGGGGAGGATCAATTGGAAAACTCCCTTGCTTCTCTTGTGATAAGTGATGATCAACCATCATCATCTCATGTGACATCGCCTAAGACACCACGTAAATCTTCTGCTTCAAAAGGAGGATTGACTAAAAAACAGAATGACCCAAAGAGCATTCCAGAAGAATCTGAGGATGCATCATAGGCTGAATAAACCGCGATTTAAGGAGGTTGCGTATAGGATATTTTCTATCCTATACGCCCTATTTCAAAAGGATCAATCATAAACAAGATAAGACAAACCCTCATGGAGGGTTTGCACTTTATTGTTTAATTAAACCAGGATGCTGGGAGGGTTGCTATAAAGGGAGTCTTCATAGACGTAATAAAGTTTTCAATGACGCCAACAACGGTTCTGTTGTTTTTGGTCGTATCCCTAACGCGAAGTTTCTCTTCTTCCCCTAGCTTAATTCCAAATTCTTTTACGAGTTCGTCCAGAGAATATTCACGATCGTGGATCCAGCAACCTTGAGTATATTGGTCATTCAAACCCCATACGACTGGACCATCATTAAAAGATGTGATGTGGGATAGGTTGAATGGGAGAAACTTAACTTCTCCTTCTGTATATTCAGCAATCTGATCATTGTACCAGCCAACAAGTTGATTGCTTTTAGATTTTATATCGAGCCATCGAAATCCTTCTGGTAATTTTTTTGGGCCCCCATTTTGCAAAACAACAGCTTGTTTCTTATCTCCAAGTGTAGGACCGTCCCATCCTAATATTGTGCCGTCTAGGAGGAGCTGGTGCGGTGTAAAACAGGTGATGCCTTCAAGGGGTAAGAGTGGCTTTATTGTTTCGTTCATATATAAAACAGGTTCTGATTCTTGCTCTACAGTTTTTAAAGAATAACCTACAATAGATTGACCATCATGACTTATATCCACAGCACTCTTAAGAGGAAGGAGAGTTGCCTCTTCATGATCATCGTTCCAGCAACCAGCTCGAAATATAAATCCTCCGTTTTGAACAGCACAGGCATTACCAAGAAAAGTTTTGCCGTTTGCAGTCATAGTAATGATGTTCTCTACGCCCTTTAAATTAATTGCTTGTTTAGTTACAACGTTCCATTTGGTGTTTAAGTTGTTTTGAAAATCGTTGTTGTCAAAAAAAATGAAGACACCATTGTCAGAGATACGCATGCCATTCATTGGAGAATCCGTTGCATAATCTTCTAAGCGCGTAAAACTTCCTTTGCTATAAAAATTTAGGAATTGAAAAGGGCTCATTCTAAAATCTTTAGGTGTGCTAGGCATGTAGGGGGAGAGAAGGGTTTCTAAATATGTCTCACTGCTTAGCGTTGAATGATTAAATTTTGAAGTAAAACAAAAGCTATGAAGATGGCCAGGAATAAAAGAACCTATAAGTCTGATTAAATCTGGGTTATTCCATACAAACTGCATTGCATCTTCTGTACTGGGGTTGCTTTGTGAGCTTTTGCTTTCTTCCCCTTCCTCAGACAACTTGCTGTGGGACGCTGCAACAACCATGCTTAGGTCACCCATGGTTTCATCCGTATCTGTTACGATGCCCTCAATGAGAGGCGTCTCTGTTCGTGGGCGCTTCAGGCTTTTTATTGGCGCACTTGTTGCTGGGGCATTTGTGTTGGATAATCTTTGACGTTTTTGGGAAGGCTCACTGTCATCGCTCGTACTTTCTGTGCGTGGGCGCTTACGATTATTGTCTTCGCGCATATCCACATCATGAATGTTGGATGCATAGGTGGTGGATGAAACACTTAAGCACAATAATAAAGAAATTTTTAACAAGGTATTCATGAATATCGCATTTAACTCCATTTTTATGATTCACGGAAGTTATTATCATTCCCTTTGGTCAAAATACAATTATTTTTATTAAAAAACATGGTACACTATTTATATCTATCATTATAATTAATAGCATATATGTTGGCGTTAATATAATTAAGCATATAAATATTTAGATTGAAAAAAGTAATCGACTAACTATTTGCTTGATCTTGCTAGACGAAAGCCTCCCTGCTGTTGCATCATGATAAACTGTTGACAAAGGTGCACCATCTTCTTACTCTTTATTGATAGAGGCACGATAGCCTCTTTATCTAATGTTTGAGGAAAAATAATGATTCTTGCGGTTTAGCGACATTTCCCTATCCAAGCACGTAGAACGCGCCTGTTGCGTTGTGCGTTTTGATAGATATTCATTATATGGAAGTGTGAAAAACCATGAGAGTCGATTATATAATTATTGGTGGCGGCAGTGCGGGATCTGTGCTGGCAGCGCGCCTCAGCGAAAATTCAAATCATCACATACTATTGCTCGAAGCGGGGCGCCATGATCGCTCGCTCTTGATCCATTGCCCTGCCGGACAATCTAGGATTGTGGGTAATCCTGTGTGGGATTGGTGCTATGAATCGGAACCGGATGCAACGCGTCATCACCGAAAAGACCTTTGGCCTGCCGGTAAGGTTTTGGGCGGCGGCAGCTCAATTAACGGTATGGTATATTTTCGAGGGCAAAAGGAAGACTATGCGGATTGGGAAGCTCTCGGTAATAACGGATGGGGATACGAGGACGTTTTACCCTATTTTTTAAAGTGCGAACGGAATGCAGCAGGGGCGTCCGATTGGCACAATGATCAAGGACCGCTTTGCGTTGAAGATGTGCGTTCCCCGCATCCGCTGAGCAAGGTATTTATCGCATCAGGCGTTGAAAGCGGTATACCTTTCAATCCAGATGTGAATGGTCTTGATCAATGGGGGATTGGTCCGCTCCAAGCAACCCAACATCGGGGACGCAGGTGGAGTGCAAGTCAAGCTTATCTAAAGCCAGCTCTTTCTCGAAAAAACCTCACCGTGATCACCAAAGCGTGCGTTACCAAAATATTGTTTTCGGGCAAGCGTGCGATGGGTGTTGAATATGAGAAATTTGGGAAAACACATCAAGCTTTTGCAGGAAATGAAATCATTCTCTCAGCAGGAGCGATTGCATCACCAAAACTTTTGATGCTCTCTGGTATTGGGGATCAGAAAATGCTTCAAGATCACGGCATTGATGTGATTCAGCATCTGCCAGGAGTGGGGCAGAATTTGCAAGATCATCCCGCTGCTTGGCTCAGTTATTTTGTGACATTGAGCACGCTCAATACGGAGATTAGTCTATTTAAATTTATAAAAAATGGCCTTGATTGGGTGCTGCGTGGTCGAGGGGCCGCAAGCTCTCCCATTGCACATGCTATTGCGTTTGCAAAAATCCATGATCATGATGCGCGACCACACATACAAATTCATTTCTCGCCGCTCGCCTATGAGCTTACAAAAGAAAAGCTTGTATTGCTTAAAAAGCCAGCCGTTGTGGCCGCACCGAATGTGTGTCGTCCTAAGGGGCGCGGCAGAATTACGCTTGCTTCATCCCATCCACTGGACCCGCCACATATCCACTATGAGATGTTTCGAGAAGAGGAAGACTTATCGGCGCTCATCGAAGGGTGTAAAATCACGCGGCGTATTTTTTCAGCGGCCTCGTTTCAGCCCTACCTTTTAGGAGAGCGATTGCCTGGCGAAGGTGTGATGTCAGATCATGATTGGGGTGATTACTTGAAGGCGTCTGCGGCGCTGAGTTATCATTTTTGTGGCACCTGCAAAATGGGTAAGGACGCGATGGCTGTGGTTGATCCACTGTTGCGGGTGCGCGGCGTTGAAGGACTTCGTGTGGTGGATGCCTCCATTATACCTTTGATTCCAAGCGCTAATACCAATGGACCAACCATCATGATTGCTGAAAAAGGAGCGGATTTGATCAAAGAAGATCAATAGGTTTGCAAAAACCCTTATGACAGAGAAGGCTCTTTGAAGTGGTCTCGAAGAGCCTTCCTTGGATGAGAGGGATTGTTTATCCAGCATGATAAGAAAGCGGGAATGGGAGAAGTTTATACCTTCGCATAAACGGTCATGATTTTTTCATATTCAAATGCAGGATAAATATCTTGGATGATTGTAAAGAACGTCTCTAACTCTGTGGTGCTCGAATTTTCTTTAAAGCGTTTTAAAAATGCCTCTGCTTCAATCGGGTGACGTGTGGTTAGAAAGGCGGCAACCACGACGGCAAGTTCCGCATCTGTAAAATCCTGCAAGAGACGCGGCATCAGCGCTTCTTCTTGCTCTATGTGATGCAAGTAGCGCGCCATAAATCGGTAGAGCGATTGATAGAGTTTTTGCCCTAGATCAAAGGGTTGCCCTAAACTCTTTTCGAGAGCATCGACACTGCTTTCAAGCGCGTCTAGCAAGTCTTCTTGTGCTTTATGATCGTGCTCGAACAATAGCATATCTTTTTCATACTTATGGGCGATAAAAGGATGTAGCCATGTGTCTTCATTTTCTGCATGTTCGCGTATGGTCTTTATCATCACGCGCATATTTTTGATGAGACTTTGGACGAGCGTAGGATCTTCATAATTGATGGTATTCGCTTTGTGGGCATTTTCAAAAAGCATGTGTCGTTGTTCAGAATGAGGTTCTGTATAAAAGTCGATTCTTTGCATGATATCCCCCTTTAATTTTTCTTCCAGGCTGGAAATGATGACAATACTTCTTGTACCAATTCACGCGCGGCGGCATCACTGATCCCTTGGGAGGATTTGTAGTATTGCACCGTCATCTCAAAAATTTCTTGGTAGGGCTTGAGGGTGCCATCTTCTGTTGTACAGTGCGCGCAATAAGGGCTCTCTTTATTGCCTAAAGCATAGTCTTCTGGTTTGCTCATCGGGAAACCGCATGATCCACAAGCAGTGCATTTTTCATTCATCATTGTCATTCTCCTTTTGGGTTGATATGAGCATCATAAAAGTGTTGATCAGTTCAGGACCTTTGGTTTGAATCAGGGATTGGCCTTTTGCAAAAACATCTTTGTACGCCAAATGGTAATAAAGAAGGCTATTCCATAGGTTGAAGAGCATGTGCGGGTCGAGCGTATGTAAAGCGCCATCATGCATCTCTTTTTTAGCTGTTTCAGTAATCGTGTAAGAAACGCCTGAATGCAGCATAAAAAGAGTGCCTTTAACGGCAGGAGGCAGCAGGGGGCCTTCAATGAGGAGTTGGGCAAATATCGCTTCAAAATCTTTGATAACGCTGAGGTGTGATTCTAAAACGTTGCGAAGTCGCGGATTCTCCTCTTGTGTTTTTTGAAAGGCGTCTGACATATACCGCCCCACCTCATCAATAATCGCTGCGATCAAATCATTTTTTGTGGGGAAATGGACGAAAATGCTGCCATGGGATAAACCCGCTGCTTTTGCGATATCCAGCGTTTTTGTTGCCATAATGCCGTGTTCTGACATCAACTGAATCCCAGTTTGGATAATCTTTTCTTTGGTGAGTTGCTTTTGTAGTTTTCTCGACATTTCAGTGATTCAATACTAAATGAGTTATAACTCAATATAAAAATATAAACACAACCTGTCAATTATTTTTTTATGAAGTGGCTTTAACTTGGGCTTTAGGCAGATAACAGCGATCCTGCTTTGGACTTTAGGGGAACGAGCATAATAAAAAACCCTCAGTGAAAACGCTGAGGGTTTTTATTGAGAGGGCTAATCTACACACATAATGTGTGAGGATATCCTAGTCTTGAGGCGCGGATGCGGACATAAACTCTGCTGGAAAAGCACTGACGCGCACAGTTCCGAGGTAGTCTTTATTTTTGCCCATCATGAAATAAAGATAGCCCGCTCTTTCGGGTGTTGCAATGGATGAGACTGTTCTCTTAGCATCGATGGTATAAGGAACGGTTTCTGTCATATTTTTAACGCCTATGATATCGAAGTCATGTTCTTTAAGATTTTTAAGGAGATCAGGTTGGAAGCTAGCAAATATGGTGCGCTTTTCAGCTGTAATCGCATCCATATAATCTGTGATCAGAAGCTTAAAATTTCTTGATGTTAAATAAAGATGGGGATTTTTCGG
>JBQCDM010000245.1:0-2691 GCA_051961235.1 Nucleicultricaceae bacterium (SeqCode) | reverse complement strand
GTCTACGCTTTTCTCGAAAGGTGCTGCGCGTGAGTCCTTCTCTTGCTTGAATTGTTTCAGCGCAATATGCAGCAGGGATTTCGACTGAGCTTCTTTTTTTATACTGCTTTTTTGCCTTCTTAAGTTTTGGCTTTGGCAGCGTCGGCGTTTGTGCGATTTCTGCTGACAGCTCATTTGCGTCATCAGAATTTTCTGTCTCGTCATCAATTTCGATTATGAGTCTGTTTGGCTGCACGGTTTCAGGAAGCATGCTTTCTGTGCTCGTTGCAGATTGATCAAGAAAATCATCTTGAATAGATGAAGCTTTTAATGGTGGAAATGCACGATCTAAATCAGTGCTATCAATCTCACAATCTTTATCATCATTATTGTCCTTGGGCAGTGCAAGGCTTTGCTCTCCCCTAGTAAGTGCTAACGCTAGATTAATGCTGCTCTGCAGTTTCTTTTTTAAATCAAAGGCATCCCCGCCTAATCTCTCAGCTGTGCCTGTAATGCGCCAATTTACATTTGAGGGTTGATTTTCTTTGCCTTTCTTTATCGGAGAAAAGCTCAATTGTTGGCGCACATCAAATGTGTTGCCTGAGTTAAGAAAATCATCATCGTCAGAATAGTCTTCTTGGTACATGCTTGCTGTTTTTGAGCGAAACGATGGTGAAATAGGTTGAGGGCGCCTTGCTAGCTCACGAAAAGGTGATGATAGGCGAGTGCGTGGTGGAGTCAAAAGTATATGACTTCTTGGTGACCCATAGACATCATGTATGTCACTGAAGGGTGAGCGCATATCTACCTGGCATGATGCCATAAGGGTGGAAGTCGGTACTGAAATCAAAAGCGCAAGCGCCAGCAAAGGTTTGGAGTACATCAAAAATCAACTTACTGTCAAAAATTACAATTAATCAAAATACATATGGGGGTTTTTGACAAAATTCAAATATTAAAATTAGATCTTTTTGAAAAAAATTAGATTTATAAAATAAAAATAAAGTTAAATTTAAATTAACAATTATTTAAAATTTTATTAATTTTGATTTTTATTTTATATATTTAAAATATTTAAAGAATGTGTTGGGTTTTTAATTGAGAGATGAAGACGCAATGATGTATTCACTCCACGTTAGTTAAGTGGAGTGTTCAAAAGGACGTTTGTTGGAATTAGAGCTTGGGATGCGTTTTTATAAATTCATTAAATTGTTTTTCAAGACTGGCTTTAAAGGCCTGAAAATTCTTTAAATCTGCTCCAGAGAGTTTGTTGGCGGGCAACATTTTTACCTTGTTAGGATTGATTTGTTGATTGAAACGGATCAATTCATAATGAAGATGTGGACCGCTTGAAAGGCCTGTGGAACCTACATAGCCAATGATCTGGCCTTGCTTTACACGTTTTCCAGCTGAAATACTTTTTGCAAATCGACTTAAGTGACCATAAGCGGTTGAATATTCATGGTTATGTTTAATGCGAATATAGTTTCCATATCCACCAGAACGTCCAGCTTTTTCAATGGTACCATCACCGGCTGCCATAATGGGAGTTCCAGAAGGTGCAGCGAAATCAACACCTTTATGTTGGCGCGTATAACCTAAGATGGGGTGCTTTCGACTGCCAAAGGTGGAAGAGATTTTAGCGCCATCAATAGGGGTGCGAAGAAGCCCTTTTTTGATGCTTTCTCCCTTAGAATTGTAAAAAGCGCTATATCCACCCTTTGATTGAAACTTGTAAAGTGCAACAGTTCTGTCTGTTAACTGAACAGTTACATAAAGTAAATTTTTAGGCAATTGCTCCATGGTGTCGGGATTCACTTCAGCCTCATACACAACACCAAAAGTATTGCCTGAATGAAAGTCATGTTGAAAATCAATATCGTAACTGAGGGAAGAAATCATTTCGTGCACAATTTTATGCGGTATCTTTGCTTTTTGTGCTGCTGCAGATAGACTGGATTCAATCTTGCCGTGTGATTTTTGAATAGTTTTGACAAGCTTCTTTTGCGTTTTTTTAGCACTAAACGTCCCATCTTCCAGTTGGGTTACGGTAATTTCCGTATCAATAGAATCTTTAATAAAGAGGGATTGAAAGATAATTTCTCCCTTAGATTTTGCATCGATATAGGTGAGGAGAAGGGCGTGCTCAGGTCTTAAGTGTTTTGGGTTAAACTCCTGCTTAAGCGCATCTGCAATTTTTTGTGCCGTGATCTTTTCAAGACCAAAATTGACAAGTGCTGTGATGATTGTATCACCTGATCTTAAATGAATAGATTTTTGAACAACTTTATCTTCAACAAGCTCTCCAAGACCTTCAACGGGAGGAGTAGGCTCAGGACACACCTTTTCAACAACAGTAACGGGGGGAGTTTTAGAAGGTGCATGAGCAAAGTAATAAAGTATGGCAAGTGTGAACGCAGCAAAAATAGATATGCATCCGGCAATTTGTCGGAGGTTTAACTTTTTCATACTAATCTAACTAAGCCTATAAAAACACAATCGTGAAATTATTCATATACGGATGGGGGATTTAAGTCTATTAGAAAATCTCAAAGATGCAGAATTTTGAGAAAATATAAAATTGAATTTTATCTAAAATTAATGATAAAAAATATTATACAATAAAAATGCTGAACACAGATGAATTTAATAAACTTTTCTCAAATAATAAGCTCAAGATTATGTCATGACTTAATCTCTCCAGCAGGCGCT
>JBQCDM010000244.1:0-11941 GCA_051961235.1 Nucleicultricaceae bacterium (SeqCode) | reverse complement strand
CCAAAGACGTGACATCATTTTTTCGCGCGCATCTGCTGAATCTTTTGCCGATTTAATAAGCGCAATCATGTCATCAATATTGGCAACCGCAACTGCAAGACCAATTAAAACGTGCGCACGATCGCGTGCCTTTGCAAGCTCAAAGCGAACACGGCGCGTAATAACTTCATAACGAAATTCAATAAAGGCTTTGATAATATCGCGCAGATTCATAACCTTCGGCTGACCTTTATCCAAGGCCAATGAGTTCACACCAAAAGAAGTTTGAAGAGGCGTGTGGCGATATAGTTGGTTTAAGACAACTTCTGGAAACGCATCCTTTTTTAACTCAATAACGACACGCACACCTTCTCGGTCAGACTCATCACGAAGATCAGAAATGCCTTCGATAATCTTATCCTTCACGACCTCGGCCATGCGCTCAAGCATACGCGACTTGACCACTTGATAGGGAACTTCTGTCACAATAATGGCGGTTCTGTCTTTTCGAATCTCTTCCACATGTGTTTTACCACGCATCACAATCGATCCGCGCCCTGTGCGATACGCACTGAAAATGCCACTTCGACCTAAAATGATGCCGCCTGTTGGAAAGTCAGGTCCTTGCACATACTGCATCAAGCCTTCGACGGTAATTTCTGAGTCATCAATATAAGCACAACATGCATCAATGACTTCGCCTAAATTGTGTGTTGGAATATTGGTTGCCATACCAACCGCAATACCACCTGCACCATTGACTAGAATATTTGGGAAGCGTGCGGGAAGTACAATAGGCTCTTCGTTTGTGCCATCATAACTTGCCTGAAAATCAACCGTATCTTTGTCGATATCTTCAAGTAACATGTGAGAAACTTTTGAGAGCTTTGCCTCTGTATAACGCTCAGCCGCAGCAGCGTCGCCATCCATCGAACCAAAGTTACCTTGCCCCTCAATAAGTGGCACACGCATGGCAAAATCTTGCGCCATACGAACCATAGCACCATAAATAGGTGCGTTACCATGGGGGTGATATTTCATCATCACATAGCCCACAGCACTAGCTGATTTACGGTAAGACTTATCGGCCGTATTGCCCGATTCATACATGGCGTACAAAATACGACGGTGAACAGGCTTTAACCCATCACGCACGTCGGGCAAAGCACGACTCACGATCACGCTCATAGCGTAATCGAGATATGAACTTTTCATCTCCTCTTCAAGAGAGACGGATACAACGTCAGAAAAACCTGAAGTTTCTTGAGTCACAGTTACCCCTTAATCTAAAATATAAAGCGATGCATTAAAATGGAATTTCGTCATCTAGATCTTTGCTAGACGAAGAAAAGGTTGATAGAGCTGGCGATTCACTGAGCCCCGGCGCATCAAATTCAGAAGAAGAATAGCTTGATCCGTCACCTCGACTATCCAGCAAACTCATTTCACCACGGTATTTTTGCAAAACAATTTCAGTCGTATATTTTTCTTGGCCACTCTGGTCTGTCCACTTGCGTGTTTGTAGAGCCCCTTCAATATATACCTTCGCCCCTTTTTTCAGGTATTTTTCAGCAACATCAGCAAGACGATCGTTAAAAATCACCACACGATGCCATTCTGTTTTATCACGGCGTTCGCCTGTCACTTTATCCTTCCAGGCCTCAGACGTTGCAATCGACAAATTGACAATTTTACTGCCATCTTGCATGCTTCTCACCTCTGGATCACGGCCCAAATTACCCACCAGAATTACCTTATTAACGCTTCCTGCCATACTCAATACCTCACATAAATACTCCTTTTTATATGACATCCTGACCCCGTTGACCAGAAGAATTTAATCTTGAAAATAGATATATCGAAGTTTTGAAATTTGTGTTACGAAATTTAAAAATTATATGTGATGCTCATGAGTTTAAATTCTATCGTCATTAAAGGTGCCAGAGAACACAATCTTAAGAACTTATCGCTCGAAATACCGCGCGATAAGCTTGTTGTCATCACAGGGCTCAGTGGATCTGGGAAATCATCCCTTGCCTTTGATACCATTTATGCCGAAGGACAACGCCGCTATGTGGAAAGTCTTTCAGCTTATGCCAGGCAATTTCTTGAGCTTATGAACAAGCCAGACGTAGATACGATTGAAGGGCTTTCGCCTGCCATATCTATTGAACAAAAAACCACGTCCAAAAACCCACGTTCCACGGTGGGTACCGTTACAGAGATTTACGATTACTTACGCCTACTTTTTGCGCGCATTGGCATTCCCTACTCACCAACCACAGGCCTTCCAATTCAATCACAAACCGTCTCAGAGATGGTTGATCGCGTCATGCAAATGGCTGAAGGCGTAAAATTATATTTGCTCTCCCCCATTGTGCGTGGTCGCAAGGGCGAATACAAAAAAGAATTGCAAGAACTCCACAAGAAGGGCTTCCAGCGTTTTAAAATTGACGGCACTATTTATACGTTTGATGAGCTCCCAGATCTCAACAAAAAGTTGAAACACAACATAGAAGTGGTTGTGGATCGGCTGGTTGTGAAAGCAGGCATTGAAACACGCCTTGCTGATAGTATTGAAGTAGCACTAGGCTTAAGCGACGGTCTTTTGATTGTTGAAGATGCCACATCAGAAGAACAGCAAATTTTTTCATCCAAATTTGCGTGCCCTGTCTCTGGTTTTACCATTGAAGAAATTGAACCACGTCTTTTTTCTTTTAATAGCCCTTTTGGTGCTTGCCCAGAATGTGATGGTTTGGGGCAGAAAATCACGTTTGATCCAGAGTTAATTATCCCTGATCCTCTTAAAAGCTTGAGTGAAGGGGCTGTTGTTCCATGGTCAGGCGGCTTTTTCCCTTATTACCTTCAAGCGCTGAGTGCGGTTGTTAATCGCTATGGCGGCGATATCAACACGCCCTTCAAGCAGCTCAGTGAAAACACGCGAAACGTTATTTTATATGGTTCGGGTAGCGCTATTGTTAAAACGATTATTCAGGATGAAAGCCGAACATTTCGCAGCGAAAAGCCTTTTGAAGGTGTTATACCGAATTTAGAACGCCGATGGAAGGAAAGTGAAAGCGAATCCAGGCGCGAAGAACTCGCCAAATATCAAAAGTCAGTTCCCTGTGATGCATGTCAAGGCAATCGTCTAAAGCCACAAGCGCTCGCTGTTAAGATTTGGGGAAAACATATCAGTGAACTCACCGCATTTTCCATTGGTGAGTCGGTTGAGTGGTTTAATCAACTGGACCAACACATAACCCCGAAACAACAAGAGATTGCTTATCGGATTTTAAAAGAAATCAACATGCGCCTTGGGTTTCTCAACAATGTGGGGCTAGGATATCTCACCCTCTCAAGGTCATCAGGAACCTTATCGGGCGGTGAAAGTCAACGGATTCGCCTTGCCTCTCAAATTGGATCCGGTCTTACTGGCGTTCTTTATGTATTGGATGAGCCTTCGATTGGGCTTCATCAACGCGATAATGATCGCCTTCTCGACACCTTAAGGCGGTTGCGCGATCTTGGTAATACTGTTGTCGTTGTCGAGCATGATGAAGACACGATTAAAGCAGCCGACTACATCATTGATATGGGGCCGGGTGCAGGCGTGCATGGCGGAGAAATTGTAGCCGAAGGAACGCCAGAAGACATTCTTCAAAACCCAAAAAGCTTAACCGGACAATATATTAAAGGTGATCTCTCAATCCCTCTGCCCAACACACGAAGAAAACCCGACAAGAAAAGGTGTATCACTATTGAAGGCGCATCGGCTAACAACCTTAAAAATCTAACGGTGAATTTCCCCTTAAGTCTTTTTGCTTGTGTAACGGGTGTTTCTGGTGGCGGCAAATCATCCCTCGTCATTGAAACCCTATACAAAGCAATTGCAAAGCATCTGCATAATGCGTCCGATCAACCAGGCCCCTTCAAAGCCATGAAAGGCCTTGAACTGCTCGATAAGGTGATTGACATCGATCAATCACCGATTGGTCGCACACCCAGATCTAATCCAGCAACGTATACCGGTGCCTTTACGCCGATTCGTGAGTGGTTTGCAGCACTACCAGAAGCAAAAGCGCGGGGGTACAAGGCAGGACGCTTTTCATTTAACGTAAAAGGCGGACGTTGCGAAGCTTGCGAGGGTGACGGCGTTATTAAAATTGAAATGCACTTCTTGCCCGATGTTTATGTGGAATGCGATCAATGCAAAGGCAAACGATACAATCGTGAAACGCTTGAAGTGCGCTATAATGGTAAATCCATTGCCGATGTGCTGGATATGACCGTTGAAGAAGGCCTGAGATTTTTTGAACATATGCCATCCGTCAAAGATAAACTTGCAACACTGACAAAAGTCGGGCTCGGATATATTCACATTGGTCAGCGCGCAACCACGCTTTCAGGAGGAGAAGCTCAGCGGATCAAGCTCTCCAAAGAGCTTTCAAAACGCGCAACAGGAAAAACCATTTACATCTTAGATGAACCCACCACAGGCCTTCACTTTGATGACATCAAAAAACTTCTAGAGGTTTTGAATTCTCTTGTAGAACAAGGCAATACTGTGATCGTTATTGAGCACAACCTTGAAGTAATTAAAACAGCGGATTGGATTATTGACTTAGGCCCAGAAGGTGGGGACGGTGGCGGTGAGATTGTTGCAGAAGGTCATCCAGAAGATATCATCAAAGTTAAAGGCAGTTATACAGGGCAATACTTAAAACCCTATCTTCAAAAAAAGTAGCTGGATTTTTTAATGCTTCTCCAGCCGATCACGTATTCATTGAATTTAACTGCACAATAAACGAGCCGATCCCCCAACGTCATGGAGATCGGCTCATATTATTAATATTAACCGTTGAATTTAGCGGTACTGACACTTGGTCTAATCGAGGTGATCTCCGCATCATCCATATGATCGATCAGTGTTTGAATAAGATTTAAAGAAAAATTATTAACACGTGAGGGTGGAACTGTTGTGTCGCTTGACCCATGTTTGCGCACAAACGTTAAACCTTTTCCAGAAGCCGTATGAAGATTAAAGTGGCTTCCACTTTTTGAAACATGTGACAACGCTCTTTTCACAAGACTCTCTGGAAATTTTTTGATGATATTACTTTGAATATTTAAATATTCACGGTATTTCTTTCTTGTACTCACTTTAAACTCATTAAACAATGCTTGTACCTTTTCTTCTCGCATTCTAAGAACATCTTCTGCCGAAATTGTTTGAACTGCACCAGCGTGACTCTTATCTCTATGTTGAAATTGAGATTGTTTTCCAGTTCTTCTCTTCCCGCTCTTACTTTGAACTTTTCTTGTTGGCACGACGGTAGAATTTGCGGCACTTGATGTGGCAGGCAGTGGGACAGAAGGTGCTTCTTCCTCGCGGAGTGTGCTCTCGATATCGGCCTTAATCTCATGTTCAAGATCTGTGATAATTGCTGCAATTGGAGCATTCGAGACCTGTTCAATGACCTCTATATACGTTATAGCCTTTGTACGTATGTCATTGTCTTCATGAGATGCATCCTCCGTTAAGGATTCTAAGAACAATAATTCCGTGATAGCAGATTCTCTACTTTTGGTTGGAAATCTCAAAAATCCAGATTTTCTTTTCATAAAGAAATCATCCCCCATAGCCATTAAAAGGCTTTGGCCAAAGTTCGTTTCTGCAACATCATTTGGATCGCCAAAAAGAAGCGTTTTAGTAAGACGTCCTGCTGTAAACGGAAGATCCGAGTTAACGCCCCGCACAGGAACAACCTTAAGAGAATGCATCCCAAAACAAGGAACTTTGTTATCAAAACTCATGGCAAAACCCCAGTCATCCATATGCTCACCATTTTCAAAAATAAACATACGCTGATGCACCCCGTCCACCAAACCACTAAAAATATCGCCTGCTGCGTAGGAGCCCCTCAGATTATAGCTATGCGCTAGATATCCCCCCTCACCATAATGATAAAATACACCAAATTCAGTGCCTGGTACCGTAATCTGACCATAAGGTTTACCGTGTGGAATCACACCTGTTTTCTCAAAAATCTCTATCATACCATTGCACAAACGTTGGTAAGGCAGCACGTACTTTTCTCTTATGGGTTCCATGTCACACTTTTTCATTGATCCCGTAGCATGATTAAGAGCCCCGAGGCTTTTTAGATACTGGTCAAGCTCATGGTCATAATGAAATTGCATCATTCCAACAAAATGGATGAATGCTTGCTTTAATTTTTCAGCATGACTTTCCTTCATCGAAGACGTACGATTTTTCTTTTTGTTGTGATCACAAACCGAAAAATAAATTTTATCGAGCAAGGAGATGGCGCTTTTGTTTTCCTGGAAAAGCTCACTTAATGTGACCAAATCTGTTTTTTCTACGGCCGTACTGTAAGGCACGGGCCGTTTTTCACTAACCTCTTGATCCGGCGACAACGACAATTGTCCAGTTAACTGAATAAGCTGCTTCACTTCCGTACAGATTTTTCTCTCTTCTTTTTCATCCAATTCTGTATCCGTAGCCCATAAAGAAGAAGCAGAGAAAAGAAGATACGAAATTGAAACACCAACCTTCAGGGATTGTATCATCGGAGAAATACTTTCATGAATTATTTATGGGCAGATGACACATATGTAACAAAAATATTCCATAAAGTCAAATTACAGCAAAAGGTATGGGCACGTAAAAAATCTGATCTACGGCAGGATTTACGCTATATTGGAAGAAATCTCTTTTGACAGCTTTATAATTTTTTGCTCAAATTGGTCAAAATTTATTGGCTTGGTAATGAAGGCACAAGCCCCCTCTTTCATGGCAAGAGAGATATTTTCTGTATCACTATAAGCTGAGACAATCATTGATTTTATGTGAGGATAATGCTCTTTAAGATGCGTTAAGAGTTCAAGACCATTCATCTGTGGCATATTAAGATCACTTGCAACGATTGAAATGTCGGGATTACGATCAATCACACGCAATGCTTCCTCACCATCACGCGCAAAATAAAATTGATATAGCTTTTGTTGGATTTGCTTTCGAAATCGCTGCATCACTAGGATATCAAGATCTTCCTCATCATCCACAACAAGAATTTTAATCATATGGTCTCTCAATCTTCATGAGGGGTACTATAACACGACTTCTAAAAAGGGTAAGCAGAATCTTGCATAAGTTTTCAAAGGATCATTGAACAAGCTCTTTGCTTATATTGCCCTTATCATCAATGTTTGCTATCCTCTCATAAAAAAATGAGAGCGCATATGGGGTTTGTTGTAAAATTTTGGGGGACACGCGGCTCGATTGCCACATCACACGAGCACTACAAAGAATTTGGTGGTAACACGAGTTGCGTATCTGTTGAAACGCAAAATCATTTTTTTATCTTTGATATGGGCACGGGTCTTCGTGATTTAGGGCTCTGGATGATGCAGCATGCAAAAAAGAAAGCCCATATTTTTGTCTCTCACTTGCATTATGATCATGTGATTGGATTTCCTTTTTTTCAACCGGCTTGGGCACCGGATGTCACTTTAGACATATTTGCGCCCCGCACAGAAAAATCCGGAACAATCGAACACTTTTTCGGCGACATCTTAATGACGCCGCCTCTCTTTCCCATTGATTATAAAAGCTTAAGCTCAAAAAGAATACTCCATGACACAAAAGAAGATCTTATTTTAGAATTGGATGGAGGCGAAAAAATTTGTGTATACGGTATTCCTCTCAATCATCCAGGCGGGGCTATGGGATATCGCATCAATGTCGATAATCATGCCATTTGCTATATAAGCGATCATGAACATGGCATCACATCATTAGACGAAAAGCTCGAAGAATTTATCCAAGAGGCTGACGTTGTCATTTATGATGCTACGTTCACACCCGATGAATATGCACAAAAGAAAGGCTGGGGGCATTCCACATATGAACAGGGCATTAATTTTGCAAGACAAGCCGGTGTAAAAAGGCTTTACCTCTTTCATCATGATCCATCCCATGATGATGATTGCATTAAAAAGATCGAGGAAGATGCCAAAAAGATTTGGCCACATGTTGAAGCAGCGAGACAAGGACATTCATACGAAGTTAAATAGTAAAAGACGTTTTACGACACCTTTTAAAAAATGATTTTACTTAGAATTTAAAGAGCCTACCATTTTTGTTCTTAATTTTTGGTCGCCTACCCTTCAACATCCATAATTTCCATAGCTTCAAGCCGCTTTTTGAAAGAGTTAACGTGAGCACGATCACTATCATTGCCATGATAATAAAGCGCTTCTAAAAATCGAAATGACTCCATTGCCTCTGAAAATACATAGCACTTTATAATAGGTCTTAAATAATCTCTCATACACTCAGTTCCATTAATCCAAAGAGAAAGCATCGCTTCTTCCCGACACGTATGGCCCCAAAACATGATCCAACGAAGCGATTGCTGCCCATGCCACTTATCCTGCAAATCTCCATAAGTCAAAAGAAAATCAGCCGACTCATACTGATCTTTTCCACCATAATCCCAGGCCATTTTCAACAAATTCACATGACCTATTCTTTGATATTCTACCGGCATTTCTGACAGACACAGCATCGTGGTTGCCGCGAACCGATGACAACTTTGTGGATTGGATGAAATAGCAGCCATTCTTTGCATCACCCAATCTTTTGAAATTTCTTTAATGCGCAGAAAATGGGAAAGAATTCTCAAAGTTTCTGGATGATTATCCTGAAGCGCCAAAGGTGCTAAGTGAAAAATTTGTTGCCTGATCGAATTATCATCCATAGGATAGTCTAAATTAGTGGCAGAAGCTGCATGGAAAGTGGACGAAAAATAGAGTGCTAACCCAATCCACCAAACCCGTAATATGTTCATGACGCCGCTCCCTTACATTCATTTTTTATCTAAACGCAATAAAAAAAACACTTTTAAGAATTTTCAATTCCCGACTATAAAATAATTATTAAAAAAGCACGATTAAAATTTGGATTGATCATTTGCTCTTCATGAAAGCAAGTATTAAAAAAAGGAGACACACTATGGCTGGGTTAGTTGAGGGCAAAAAAGGCATCATCATCGGCATTGCAAATGATCGAAGCATTGCCTGGGGTTGCGCTGAAAAACTTCGCCAGGAAGGCGCGCACCTTGCTATTACCTACCTGAATGACAAGGCCAAGCCTTTTGTAGAGCCTCTTGCTCAATCCGTTCATGCTGACCTCTTCATGCCCTATGAGGCAAGCTCAATGGAAACCCACACAGCACTTTTTGACGCGTTAAAACACCATTGGGGAAGCATCGACTTTCTCATTCACTCGATTGCGTTTGCACCCAAAGAAGATTTGCAAGGTGCTTTGATTAATAGTAGTCGAGAGGGTTTTTTAGAGGCCGTTGATATCTCTTGTCATTCCTTGATTCGTCTTGCAAGGTCCGCATCCCAAATGATGCCTCATGGAGGGTGCATTTTAACCATGAGTTATTATGGGGCAGAAAAAGTCATTCCTCACTACAATTTGATGGGCCCTATTAAAGCATTGCTTGAGAGTTCTGCACGATATCTCGCCGCTGAACTCGGTGAACGAAAGATCCGCGTCAACGTGATTTCTCCGGGTCCTATCTCAACACGTGCCGCTTCTGGCCTCGTTGACTTTGAGCGTTTTCTTATCCAGTCGCATAATCGAGCGCCTCTACAAGAAGGTGTTTCACCACATGATGTGGGCGCTCTTGCCACATTCCTCATATCGGATGCAGCAGCTCGTCTTACTGGGGAATGCCTTCATATTGACGCTGGTCTTAGCATTATGGGGTAAAAAAAAATCTCTAAAAAAGATCGAGGCGTCCTCGTTGTTCAAGATTGAGCAATTGTTTCTTACGTTCCAACCCTGCCCCATATCCGCCAAGCGATCCGTCTGACGCAATAATACGATGGCAAGGCACTATGATGATAAAGGGGTTGCGACCATTTGCATTTGCAACAGCACGATATGACCGATCACGCTGTAATCGCCGCGCCTGCTCAAGGTAACTTAAGGTCTTACCATAGGGCACACGCTTTAAATCAGTCCATACTTCATTTTGAAAAGACGTACCACGCATCACCAAAGGTGTTTTAAATTCCGTGCGCTGCCCAGAAAAATACGCCTCAAGCTCTTCTTCTAGCCGTGTCAAGAGCTGGGATTTTCCCAACTGCAATGGTCTTTGTGTGCTTTTTTGAAGCATAAGAATATCGCGCTCCACATGGCGTTGATCATCGAACCCTAAAAAGTAAAGCCCCACATCATCACCAATGGCAATCATTGCGCCCAAAGGAGAGTTCACCCGATGAACGCAAAAAGGTAAAGTATCTGGTTGTACGGTATGTGAATTTGAGCCAAGAGCACTTTTAAAATCTAAAGACGTTGTTTGTTTCATGCGTCACCTTTAAATGCATTTTTAGGAGCAACGGGTACTTATTTATCAATCTCACTTTTAGGAGATTTTTGGAATCTTAATTTTTGATAGAGATGGTATGCATTTCTAAAAATTTAAGCTCTATTAACTTTTGATTTATATAACAATCATGGATGCCTCATACACAAGGAAACGCCCATGAAACTAACCGGAAAAATCGCTCTTATTACAGGGGGAAACAGTGGTATTGGTCTTGCAACAGCACAGCTCTTTGTTCGCGAAGGAGCACATGTGATTATTACCGGAAGACGACGTCTTGAACTCGAAGCAGCAGAACAATCCTTAGGGCTTAATGCGCTTGCTGTTCAATGTGATGTTTCAGAACTGAGCGACCTCGATAGACTCTATGCCTTAATTAGAGAAAAATTTGGATCTCTTGATATTGTTTTTGCAAATGCAGGAATGAGTGAGCTTACGCCATTGGAATCTGTCAGTGAAAAGCAGTTCGATCAGATATTTAATGTGAACACCAAAGGCGTCTTTTTTACCATTCAAAAATCCGTGCCTCTGCTCAAGAAAGGCGCATCCATCATTATGACATCCTCTGTTGCTGGAACAAAAGGGCTTGCTGATTTCAGCGTTTATGCTGCAAGCAAAGCAGCCGTGCGCTCTCTTGCACGCTGCTGGACGAATGAACTAAAAGCACGAAAAATTCGGGTAAATGCAATTAGCCCTGGACCTATTGAAACACCCATATTTGATAAGATGGGGGCTAGGAAAGATCAAATCGATACATTTAAGAATGATTTAGCCGCGACTATTCCACTTGGACGCCTCGGTCGCCCTGAGGAAATCGCTCAAGCCGCCCTCTTCTTAGCCTCTGATGATAGCTCATACATTACTGGTATTGAGCTTTTTGTCGATGGCGGTCTTGCTCAAGTGTAACGAAGGAGATAACAATGCCTCATTCACTCTTATTTTCCCCTTATGATTTAAGAGAATTACACCTTCCACATCGCATCGTCATGTGCCCTATGACACGGTGTAGATCAGCTCAACCAGGAAATATACCAACCACTTTGATGGCAACGTACTATGGACAACGTGCCTCAGCTGCGCTTATCATCACAGAAGCAACACAGATCTCTCCCAAAGGACAAGGCTACTCTTTTACGCCCGGCATCCATACGGATGATCAAGAAAAGGGATGGCGTCAGATCACAGAGACCGTGCATCAAAAGGGTGGACATATTTTTCTGCAACTCTGGCATGTTGGACGTCTATCCCACGCGAGCTTGCATGAGGATTGACAGCCAATCGCACCGTCTGCCTTAGAGCCAAATGCCCGTGTTTGGATTGCCGACGAATTGGGCGTCGGTCGTATGCTCGACTGTAGTCCCCCTCGTGCGATGACTCAAGATGATATCAACATCGTGATTGATCAATTCCGCGCCAGTGCAAGACGCGCTATGAGGGCTGGTTTTGATGGCGTCGAAATACATGGTGCCAATGGTTATCTCATCGATCAATTTTTACGCACGACCTCCAACAAAAGAACAGATCAATATGGTGGCTCT
>JBQCDM010000243.1:0-2600 GCA_051961235.1 Nucleicultricaceae bacterium (SeqCode) | reverse complement strand
GACACATACTCTATAGGGGCTTAACATGAATATCGATCAATATACCGAAAAGTCAAAACAGCTTCTACAAGCCGCTCATACATTGGCGAGCAGGAGGTCACACCAACGGTTGACACCTGAGCATGTTCTGGTCAGTCTGCTAGGGGATGAATTCAAATATTTGGACTCCCTTTGGATTGATTCTTTAAACATTGATAAGGCGTCTCTCAAAAGTGCAGCAGAAGCGTCTCTTTCCAAAATACCTATTGTTGAAGGACAAGGCGCTGGACAAATTTATCCAGCACCTGAGTTTAACAAATTATTAGAATTTGCAGAAAATCTAGCGCAAAAGGCGGGCGATTCATTTGTGACGGTGGAGCGCTTTGTTCAAGCTTTTTTTGGTGTGCCGCAAACGCCTGCTGCCGTGTTGCTAAAAAAATTTGGTCTGACGGCTGAAGGAATCGAAAAAGCGATTCAACACATGCGACAAGGCCGTAAGGCCGATAGTCCCACGGCTGAGGAAAGCTATGAGGCGTTAAAACGCTATGCCAAGGATATCACAGCCCTTGCGCGGGATGGAAAGCTTGACCCTGTCATTGGGCGGGATGAGGAAATCCGCCGTACCATTCAAGTGCTCTCAAGGCGCACCAAGAACAATCCTGTGCTCATTGGTGAGCCTGGGGTTGGAAAAACAGCTATTGTGGAGGGACTTGCACTTCGCATTGTGAATCGCGATGTGCCAGAAGCATTGAAGAATAAGAAACTCTTTTCTCTGGATTTGGGCGCTATGATTGCAGGCGCTAAATTCCGTGGTGAATTTGAAGAGCGTCTAAAGGCAGTTCTTCAGGAAGTGTCGAACGCGGCGGGTGAAGTTATTCTCTTTATTGATGAACTGCATACACTTGTGGGCGCTGGTAAGGCGGATGGTGCGATGGATGCGTCCAATATGCTAAAGCCGGCGCTTGCTCGAGGTGAACTCCATTGTGTTGGCGCTACCACCTTGGATGAATATCGAACGTATATCGAAAAAGATGCAGCGCTTGCAAGACGCTTCCAGCCTGTTTTTGTGAGTGAGCCAACGGTAGCTGAGACCATTTCGATTCTACGCGGTATTCGTGAAAAGTACGAATTACACCATGGTATTCGCATCACAGACAATGCGTTGGTGGCTGCAGCCACACTTTCTGACCGGTATGTTTCCGATCGTTTTTTGCCGGATAAGGCGATTGACTTGGTGGATGAGGCCGCGAGTCGTTTGCGCATGGAAGTGGATTCCAAGCCAGAGGAAATCGATGAATTGGATCGCCGCATCATTCAGCTTAAGATTGAACGTGAGGCGCTGAAGCGTGAACCTGATCCAGAATCACAAAAACGGTTGAAAGACTTGGAGTCAGAACTTCAAGAGCTTGAGAAAGAAAGTGCAGACCTTACTTTCAAATGGCAGGCTGAAAAAGCAAAGCTGCAAAGTGTGCAGAAAATTAAAGAATCACTCGATCAAGCGCGTAGCGAACTTGATATTGCGCAGCGTAATGGCGATCTATCGAGAGCAGGGGAGCTGCTTTATAGCATTATTCCAGGCTATGAAAAGGCTTTGGCTGAAACACAAGATCAATCACAAAATCACAGCTTGAATGAAGCGGTGACAGAAAACGATGTGGCAGCTGTCATCTCTAAATGGACCGGCATCCCTGTTGATAAAATGTTGGAGGGCGAGCGGGAAAAATTACTGCATATGGAAGATTTTTTGCGCGCTCGTGTGGTGGGGCAAGATCAAGCCATTGAAGCAGTAAGCCAAGCAGTGCGTAGAGCGCGCGCTGGTCTTCAAGATCCTAATCGGCCGATTGGCTCCTTCCTCTTTTTAGGGCCAACGGGGGTGGGTAAGACAGAACTTACCAAGGCGCTTGCCTCATTCCTCTTTAACGATGAATCGGCCATGGTGCGCATTGACATGTCAGAGTATATGGAAAAGCATGCGGTTGCACGTCTTATAGGCGCACCTCCAGGCTATGTGGGCTACGAAGAGGGCGGCGCCCTCACCGAAGCGGTGCGGCGCAGGCCTTATCAGGTCGTGCTGTTTGATGAAGTGGAAAAAGCGCATCCCGATGTGTTTAACGTGTTGCTTCAAGTATTGGATGATGGGCGCCTCACGGATGGACAAGGGCGCACCATTAACTTTACCAATACGGTGATCATTCTAACTTCTAACTTAGGCAGTGATTACTTGGCGAACCTTGAAGAAGGTGCTTCGAGTGAATCGGTGCGAGAGCAGGTGATGGATGTGGTGCGTGCGTCCTTCCGTCCTGAGTTCATCAATCGTTTAGATGAGATCTTGCTCTTCAATCGCTTGCAACTGAGTGATTTAACCCATGTGGTGGATATTCAACTAGCTAGACTACGTCAGTTGCTGGAAGATCGTGGTATTACGTTGACGCTAGATGACAAAGCAAAAGCTTGGCTTGCAGAAAAAGGCTATGACCCGATTTATGGCGCGCGCCCCTTAAAGCGCGTGATTCAACGCTATCTTCAAAACGAGTTAGCAACGCTCATCTTAGAAGGAAAAGCGGGCACCGCGGTTCATGTGAGCGTCGATCATGACATGCTTAAGCTTGAGGCGTCATAAA
>JBQCDM010000242.1:0-2048 GCA_051961235.1 Nucleicultricaceae bacterium (SeqCode) | reverse complement strand
CATACTTAACAAATTTTCGCCCGATATCACGCCTATTTTCAGGAAGAACAAACCGTCATGTAGATAGACTTGCTCTCTCTCCTGATTCAACCCATGGACGCACTAAATTTGTTGATATGATGCGCCTTGCCGATGATGGCCAACTTCCAGAAACTCAATTCATCATTCCTGCAACTGACTTACGCTTTTGGGCATCAGGGCTTTACAACAGTTTTTATAACAAACTGGATAATATGGATTTTGCAGCCTATACAAAAGGCGTTCAAGTAGGTATTGACTCATCGCAGTTTGGTCTACCCATTGGTATTTCTGTGGCGTACGCTACAACGAAACCAAACCTTAATAACGTTGAGACAGGCCGCAGCAAAACAATTACATTGGGACTTTATGGCGGCTACGCTATCAATGATTTTACAATCTTTGGAACAGCCTCCTACCTCCATGGTGACTATAAAAGAGATGATGTGCAACAGACAAAATTCTCAACAAAAACAGCCAGCCTTTATCTCCAAGGACGTTATGCTTTTGCACTTACAAACTCCGTTGTTCTAGAACCTTTGGTTGCACTGACCTATGCACGTACTTGGACACCACATATTAACACATTCCAAGCTGGTGCCTTACTCAGCCAAACAGACTCAACCCAAAGTAATTTCTTCACGACGGATGCAGGATTTATCATCAGTAAATTCTTCTATGGCAAAACAAAGGATGATTTTACTTCTAAGATATATTTCCAAGGCTCTTGGAACCATAACTACACAAGCAACCAAAAAGCAGGTAACACCTTTCTTGTAGGCAACCCTGCTCCTGTGCAGTCCTATGGCCAACGTCAAGCTTTGAATACGGCGAATATGGGAGTCGGAGTCGTTGTACGGCGTGAAAACATAGACATTTCTCTTGCTGCAACTGCAGGCTTTGCAAGAAGAGTGCAGAGCTATGGCGGATTGCTTGGAATCAGGATATCATTATAGAAAACTGAATCTTTCTCACATTGATGAGAAGAGCGTCTTTGAAATCTTCCTTTTAAAGGCGCTCTTTAAAAACAAAAACATTATTTTGGAGGCGACGCATGTTCAATCACATACCATTTAAATTTATGATTCTTATCACCACATGTCTTTCTATTGCAGGATGTATGGGTAATAATCCGACCCAACCCAACCAAAGTGGTAGGATGATCCGTTGTCATAAGGATTTTTATGACACTCAAGGAAATTTGATTACCAAAAATCTTTACGATGAAAATGGCAATTTGATTCAGTGCACAAAAGATTTATATGACGCACAAGGTAATTTGGCTGTAAGAAATCTTTATGATGATCATGGGCAATTGATTAGAGAAAATTTTTATGATGGACTAGGCAAACCAATCAACAATAGAACGCCCGACAATGCCGGCCCCATTAGGCCTCCTGTTGGTGGCGGATCAGGCGGCGGCGGTGGTGGCGGTGGCATGTGTGTCTTGATGTAAGCATCCACTTGTTTTAAGGGTTTAAAAACGAATCCTTTGGAGAAATCGGAGTTCATCAATTGAGACAACAATCATTGATGAGCTCCTTTTTTTAAGCGCTTAAAAAATTGTCTACAACGAATCCCATTAAATTTTATATGTCAAAATCTCTTGTGCGATAAAAGCATTGAGTAAATTTCTAAAATCTTAAGACTTAAAATGACAGCAGAAAGAAAGCCCCATTACTGGGGCTTTCTATTCTTAAAAGATGTGAGAATTTCTTATGCAGAAGTCTTTTCAGTTGCGTCCGTACCGCTTAACGCATTCAGGTAAATTGTCAGCAATTCTTCTTGCTCTTCGCGCTCTTGATGATCCATTTTACGCATTTTGATGACTTGACGCATGATTTTAGCATCAAATCCGTGGCCTTTTGCTTCTGAATAGACCTCACGTATATCTGCCAGCAACTCCGTTTTTTCCTCTTCCAAACGTTCGATCTTCTCTATAAACTGCTTCAGTTGATGACCGGATACTCCAGAATAATTTGACATAGTTAACCTCTTGCATCATTAAACTCTGAGTGACCATAACGGTC
>JBQCDM010000241.1:0-3785 GCA_051961235.1 Nucleicultricaceae bacterium (SeqCode) | reverse complement strand
AGGAGTTTTTCTCTTAAGTCCTTAATGGTTTTTTAAAGAGATTTTTTTTCCTCCAGTAGCGCTTCAATACGAGAATACACTGGGTTGTTATGTGTTTTTAAAAGATCTGCTAACTCTAAATAACTTTCCAGTCCTGCCGCCGTATATTTTTCTGCTGCTGGACCTGTGAACGCTTCTATCCGCCGCACCCCGGATGCAATGCCTGATTCGGATACAATTTTGAAATAGCCGATATCGCCTGTCCTATGGACATGGGTGCCACCGCAGAATTCGATTGAATAGGGGGTTTCCTCGTCACCTTGTCCCATTGAAACAACCCGCACTGTCTCGCCATATTTTTCACCGAAAAGAGCCATGGCGCCGGAATCAGCTGCTTCTTCTGGGGTCATAATTTGGGTTTGTGTGCTTGTATTAAGGCGGATGAGACGATTCACTTCGTCTTCAACGGCACGAATTTGGTCGCGCGACAGGGTTAGAGGATAGCTAAAGTCAAAACGTAGGCGATCAACCGCCACAAGCGATCCCTTTTGTACCACTTGTGAGCCAAGCTGCTTGCGCAGAACAGCATGCAGCAAGTGTGTTGCTGAGTGGTTTGCGCGAAGCCTGCGTCTTCTCTCACCATCAACGGCAAGCGTGAATGTTTGATTGATTGTGACTTCGCCTTTAAGAACACGAACCTTATGACAGAAAAGGCCGTCTGCACGTTTGAATGTATCGATCACATCGATAGACGTATGATCATCGAACAGCTTACCAGTATCTCCCATTTGACCACCGGATTCAGCGTAAAAAGGCGTTTGATTGAAAAGCAAAATGCCTTCATCTCCTGCTTTTAAAGATTCGACAATTTTTAAATCTTTTACGATGCTGGTGACAATGCCTTGTGCGATTTCTGTTGAATAACCTAAGAATTCACTGGATCCGACCTCATCTTGCAAGGTGTACCAAATGGGCTCTGTTTTTTGTTCGCCAGATCCAACCCAAGCAGCACGTGCCTCTGTGCGCTGCTTATTCATGGCGTTTTCATAGCCCTCAAGATCAACATGGATGTTTTTTGCTTTTAAAATATCTTGTGTTAGATCGAGTGGAAATCCGTAGGTGTCATAAAGTTTGAACGCTGTATCACCGTCCAACTTGCCGCCTCCTGGAATCTTTTCAACTACTTGATCCAATAAGCGCAACCCTTTATCAATGGTTTGATGGAAACGCTCTTCTTCAAGACGAATGGTGTCCTTAATGAAGTGGTTGTTTTGTGTGAGCTCAGGATAAGCGCTGCCCATTTCATTGGTAAGCGCAGAGACGAGTTTATGCATGAGGGGTTTTTCACAGCCCATCATGTAGGCGTGTCGGATTGCACGACGCATAATGCGGCGAAGAACGTACCCGCGGCCTTCATTGGATGGTGTTACACCTTCCGCAATGAGGAAGCATGTGGCACGTAGATGGTCCGCGATAACACGATGAGAAACGCGATGAATGCCTGTTGAGGAGATACTTGATTCATCTTCGATGGCTTGAATGAGATTTTTGAAAAGATCAATATCAAAGTTATCGTGGACACCTTGCATAATGGCGGTAATGCGTTCAAGACCCATACCTGTATCGATGGAAGGCTTAGGCAAAGGAACGCGCTGAATCACGCCGTCATCCCCCATAACATCTTCGTATTGCATGAAGACAAGATTCCAAAATTCCATATATCGATCGCCATCAGCGTCTGCCGTACCTGGAAGTCCACCGAAAATCTTATCTCCATGATCAAAGAAAATTTCAGAGCAAGGGCCACACGGTCCTACTTCACCCATCGACCAAAAGTTGTCGGACCCATCGATGCCAAGGATTCGACTATCACTGAGCCCTGCGATTTTCTTCCAAAGATCACGCGCTTCTTGATCGTCTTTATAAACAGTGATCCAAAGCTTATCCGTATTCAAACCAAACTCTTTAGTCACAAGATTCCATGCGAGCAAAATGGCTTCTTCTTTGAAGTAGTCACCAAAAGAAAAATTGCCGAGCATTTCAAAGAAAGTATGATGTCGCGCCGTGTGGCCAACATTCTCTAGATCATTGTGCTTGCCGCCCGCTCGAATACACTTCTGGCTTGTTGCAGCGCGCGGTGTTGCGGCTTTTTCCATCCCCGTAAATATGTTTTTAAATTGAACCATGCCTGCTGCTGTGAACAAAAGCGTTGGATCATTTTTAGGAACGATACTACTTGAAGGGATGATCGTGTGATTGTTATTTTTAAAATACTCTAAAAAATGCTGTCTTATACGTGAAGTGGACCACATGGCTTCATCAATCTTATGTTTTTTTATTATGCTGCTGTTTCAGTTTTTTCTTTTTTTGCAGGCTTTGCGACCGACCTTGGTGGCAGACCAACTTTCTCCAGAATGAGATTTTCAATCTCACGGGCGATGCCTGGATTGTCTTTTAAGAATGTCTTGGCTGATTCTCTACCTTGCCCAATCTTTTTATCGCCGAAGGCATACCAAGAACCGGATTTTTCAACGATTTCATGTTTAACACCTAAATCAATAAGCTCTCCTTCTTTCGAGATGCCTTCGCCATACATAATGTCAAAGTCAACAACCTTGAAAGGAGGCGCTACTTTGTTTTTAACAACCTTAACACGCGTTTGATTCCCAATCACTTCTTCTTGTGCTTTGATGGATGAAATACGACGGATATCAAGGCGCACGGACGCATAAAACTTAAGAGCATTACCACCCGATGTCGTCTCAGGATTACCGAACATAATACCGATTTTGTTACGAATCTGGTTAATGAAGATCACCATACATTTTGATTTACTGCAAGAACCTGTGAGTTTGCGTAGCGCTTGGCTCATGAGGCGCGCTT
Source organism: Nucleicultricaceae bacterium (SeqCode) (assembly GCA_051961235.1). Taxonomy (GTDB): domain Bacteria; phylum Pseudomonadota; class Alphaproteobacteria; order Caedimonadales; family Nucleicultricaceae; genus JBQCDM01. The sequence goes on along the minus strand of JBQCDM010000241.1, from coordinate 923 downwards.
GAAGACCCACATGGGTGTCTCCCATATCGCCTTCTAATTCAGCCTTTGGCACTAAGGCTGCAACGCTATCAATGACCACCACATCAACACACCCAGAGCGAACGAGCGTGTCTGCGATTTCGAGGGCTTGTTCTCCAGAATCTGGTTGTGAGATCAAAAGGTTATCAATATCAACACCGAGCTTGCCTGCATAAGTGGGGTCGAGCGCATGTTCCGCATCAACGAAGGCACACATGCATCCTTCCTTTTGCGCTTCAGCAATCACATGGAGGGTGAGTGTTGTTTTACCGGAGCTTTCAGGTCCATAAATTTCAACAATACGACCTTTGGGCAAACCGCCAATGCCAAGCTCAATATCCAAACCTAAGGAGCCTGTCGGAATTGCTTGGATGTCAGCTTCTCGCTGTTGGCCGAGTCGCATGACAGATCCTTTACCAAAGGCTTTTTCGATCTGGCTGAGTGCGGCTTCATGTGCTTTTTGTTTGTCCATAATATTTAAATATCCAATTGAGTTTAATGGTTTCTCGCATTAAATACTGCTCAATGATTAAGTAGCAAAGGCGATTAGAAACCTTAATTAAAGATTAACTTCTTATTTTTGCCAGAAAAATTCATGGTGTCAAAGCAATAATTTTTCTTTGAATTTCTTTTGTGTTTTTCAGACCCATTTCACTTCAGGTGGCATTGACATTAAAATGGCTTCAACATTGCCTCCCGTCTTGAGACCAAACTGGGTTCCTCGATCGTAGAGCAAATTAAATTCAACATAACGTCCTCGGCGCATGAGCTGATGTTCGCGTTGTTCTGGTGTCCATGGCTCTGGCATACGACGGCGCACAATTTCTGGATACACCTTGGCAAAGGCACGACCAACATTTTGGGTGAATGCAAAATTTTGCTCCCAATCGCCTTCCAAATAATCA
>JBQCDM010000240.1:0-6941 GCA_051961235.1 Nucleicultricaceae bacterium (SeqCode) | reverse complement strand
TACATAAAAACTCTTGTCTGAAGAGATCTTTATCAAGAGGTAATCGTGATAAAGGCATAATATATGACTTGTTGCGCTTGTTAAAGACAGCCATCCCCTGCCCAGAGCGCACCATCACAATAAAATTATGAGGATCATCTTCCGTTTCGTAAGAATAAATAGATTCGTAAAATTGGGGGTTTGTAGGGCTTTCGAAGTTCGTTTCGTAGGCATTTAACAAATGTCGGAACAAGATTGCCTTTGCTACACAATCATTTTTTGCATTATCAATTAAGATGAGAGGGTTTCCACTATGCCGTGCTGTCATTGCAGCGATGGCTAAATGTGTGTCTGTCTGATCCGGGATATAAGCATTAATGCCTTTTGATGGGTCTTTCCTATTGGCAGCCGTATCATGTGTCTCTCCAAAAACCACATGTTGTCTTAAGTCATAACCAATATTTCTCATATGCCGAAGGTCACCATGATAAGAAAATATTCGTGCGAGAGCATGAAAAGCAGGATAATGAGTAATCGGCGCTTTTGAGGCAAGGCAACCTTCCGCATAGGAGCTACCATCTGCCATTTCTAAGTAATACCAAGGTTTTTTTGGATGTTTGTCTAGATACTGAATATAACTCGATCTTGCTTGTTCAGATAAGTGATCGGCTGCGTCAAATCGAAAACCAGATACTCCGAGCTTCAGTAATTTTCCAAGATATTGAAGATGAACATTCAGGACATTTTGAGAGGGTTTTAATGTGGGAATAGCCCCCATAAACCAACGCTTGCTTTTCCAGTCATAAAAATCTTCCATACACGCTTCATAAACGCGCTCATCACCATAAATAAATTTGTATTTTGTGGATGGGCCTTCGCGTTTCAATGTGTTATGGACACTCAGTCCTCTTATTGGAGAAAGTGTTTCCCAAAGAAAGGCTCGGTAAGCAATAGGGCTTCCTGATACCATCGCCCAATCATGATTTTCCATACCATAGTAACCTGCAACATGATTAAAGACCACGTCAGCAATGATCCCTATTTTTTGTTTTGAGGCACGCACAATAAGCTCTTTTAGCTTTTTCTTGCTCCCATAACAGTTCTTTATCCTATAGCCTTTTGGAAGATAACGCAGATACCATTTTTCTCCCTCACTCTGGCCTGGATCATAAATTGTCTCCTGCATAGATTGTTGGGAGGGAGAAATTTGAATATCGGTAAACCCCATGGCACGAAAATGACTATCCTCTAGCACATTCATAATGTCACTATAGGTCATATTAAAAGCATGTAATATAAGTCGCGGCTTTGGGTTGTTGGGAAAGAAGGAGAATTTTAAATCTTTTGGAGATAGTTTGGATGGCATAGAAACAATGACAATATTGTTCTTTTCTAAATCTTGTCGGATGGGTGGGTAGCTTAAATGCTTTTTCTTTTTACAGTCTCCTTTCTTTTTAGGGATTGTTTTGACGCTGTCATCCCCATCTCCATCCTCATCGTCAAAGAATGGATCGTCTTCTGTATTCTCAAAGTCTTTCTTTTTAGATTCTTTAGAACTTCTTTCATATAGAAAACCGTCTGAATGAAGCATCTTGCTTCCTTTAGATAAGGCAATCTTGAATAAAGGATCAGCACATATGCTTTCTTTTGGGTTGTCCGAATGTTTTTCTTCATCTTGAATAGATAAGCGCAAAATTGATTGAATAATGGATTTTTCAATCGTTTCATTAGTTTCATTGTCTTCGAAACTCGCTAAAGGTATTCGGGTTGCATAACCGCTCTCTTGAAAGATGACAGTTAAGAAAAAAAGCAATAAGAAACCCTGACGTATCATTTTATCCGCCTCCTAATATTTAATTACTCATACGGCAACTAAGGCTAGTTTCAAAGATCGATTTTCGTTTGTTTGGCAAGATTAAAAAGACTTTATTTTTGACGCATGGGGCGAAAAACAATGTTTTTTTGACGATATGGATAAGTCTAGTTTAAAAATATGGTTTAATTCAACCAATTAGTTGAACGGTGGCATATCACGGTATGGTTTAATAACCGTCACTAAGCTGTCAGTTCAGCATAGCGAAAACAGTCGATCAAATGATCATTAACCATACCTGTTGCTTGCATATGGGCGTAACAAATGGTCGTGCCAACAAAGTTAAATCCGCGTTGCTTTAGATCTTTTGACATGGCATCTGAATGGGGTGTGTTGCTTGGGATATCATGCAAATGACGCCTTGCCGCATGAATGGTTTTTCCCCCTGTAAATTGCCAGATATAATCATTGAAATTCCCATACTCTTCTTGAATAGAGAGAAAAGCTTGTGCATTTTTAATCACCGCCTTGATTTTTGCTTGGTTGCGAATAATGCCTGGATTTTCTAGAAGAGCGGCCACTTTTTCAGGACCATAGTGGGCAATTTTAAGCGGGTCAAAGTGATCAAAGGCGTCCCGAAAATGGTCGCGCTTTTTTAAAATGGTATACCAACTCAATCCTGCTTGCATGCCTTCCAAGATGAGAAACTCAAACATCTTTTGATCATCATGTACAGGCACACCCCATTCTTGGTCATGGTAATCTCTATACAGTTGATCTTTTTCACACCATCCACACCGTGTTTTCATGGACAACCTCTCCTTGATAACTCTCAATTTTTAAAAACTTGTTGCATATAAGAAGCCAAGATATCCTATCATAAAAATTGAGGGAGGATTTTTTTTATGGCTCATTCTAAAATAGAACAGACAACCGCTCTGAATGCTTATCACTTTATCTTTCAAAAGCTTAATCAAGAAGTTCCTCTTGCGCTGCTAGATTTTAAAGGGAAACTCATTCTTGTGGTCAATACAGCTTCCAAGTGCGGTTTTACGCCCCAGTATGAAGGGCTAGAAACGCTCCATCAGCGTTACAAGGACAAAGGGCTTGTTGTTATCGGTGTGCCGTGTGATGACTTTGGGCACCAAGAACCAGGAGACGGAAAAGAAATTGGACAATTTTGTGCGATTAATTATGGTGTTTCCTTTCCCATGACGGATAAAGTACATGTGCGAGGTAAAGAAGCGCATCCTTTTTATGTGTGGGCACGATCCAAGTTCCCCTTTTGGGCGAAGCCTTATTGGAACTTTCACAAATATCTGATTGATCAAGAAGGGAACTTGATCGATTATTTCTCGACACTTACAAAGCCTCTTTCAGGTCAAATCACTTCAAAGATCGAATCATTGCTGAACGCGGAACAATAACAATGCTCGTCAATCGAGTGTTTTGATAAACCAGAGAATCAAATCATCATCAAGCTGATATTGACGATAGGGGGCCGCTTGATGATAGGCATATGTCACGCCTTTACCATCTGGGATGTAGCCTCTTTTTACATAAAGCCTTTGGGCAGCACCATATCCACCGTCATGACCTCCATATAAACCAACACCAATACCCACACGATTGGTGTGGTCTCGTGCTTTTTGCTCTGCGGTGTTTAGCAAGCAAGCGCCAATGCCCAAATTTCTATAATTTGGCAGTACATTGAGATCGGCAATTTCTGGAATATGCTGATTTGAAAAGTGTTGATAGAGCGATATCCGTTTTAATGTTACATAACCCGCAAATTGATCGAGGTATCGAGCAATCCAAACATAACGTTCACCTGTCTCTTGTTCTTTTAGATAGTCCTCAAAAAGAGAGTGAGATTTTGGCCAATTTGCTTCTTCAAAAGCACGTACGATTTTGGAAATATCAGCTTTGTGCATAGCATGCACAGAAATATCCGTTTTCTCTCGATTGGGCATCCTCTTAACCTCAAGAATTTTGTAGCTTAACTAATATTTTATTCTAACGGGGGTGCGATTGAATACAATAGATATGCAGAATTTTAATGAGAATTTGGCTTAAAGTATATGTTACACGAAAATCACGCTTTTGCTTTTTTTAAGAGAAAAGAGTAAGTTTCTTTTACATCGTGAGGGAATCCATCATAAAAAGTTAGAATAACTATAAATATAGGGAATTCTGGGTGAGAAAATATTTACTATCTTGTAGTGTAGTTATTCTAGCATCATGGACAAATTTTGTCTTCTCTTCGGCGGCTGAAGCGAAAACTGAGAAGAGAGCGCCTGAAACGTCATCAGATTCACAAAATGCTTCTTTGCAAGAAGAGATTGCAACTCTCAAGGCGCAAATGGAAGTTATGATGAAGCGTATCAATGAGCTGCAAGCACGTGAAGTAAAACGCTCTGTAAAACATAAAAAAGCGATTGCACCGACAAAGTCAACGCCGGCCCCTACCAAAACGAATACAATTGTTGAAGCGCATAAGAAGACCCCCATAAAAACAGGTGGTGATACCTTCGTTCAACAGTGTCAGGATAAGAGCAGTGCGCCCAAAGGCAAGGCACCTGTTGTGAGCACAGGAGAGACTGTTAAGGTAAGCGTCTATGGCCATGTCAATCGTGCTATGCTTTATGGTGACAACGGTTATGATAGAGAGCTGAAGCACGTGGATAACAACGTAAGCTCAACGCGTCTTGGTGTAAAAGCTGAAGCAAACGTATCCGAAGCGCTTACGGTGGGGGGAAATATTTTGCTAGAATATTTGTCTGATTCTAGCCACAATACAGATCTTCTCCAAGCACAAAGCAGCCAAGACCTTCTCATTCGTCACCGTATTTTAGAAGCTTACATCAGTTCAAAGATTTATGGAAAATTGGCTCTCGGTCGAGGAGATACAGCAACTAGTCGTATCATGGACTTAGATTTGTCAGGAACTAATGTCGCGCAAGAAGGATTGGAAATTCCTGCGGTTGCGGGCGGAATCCGATATGGTTGGGCACCAACGGTTAATGTTCCTGGTGGTGCACCTCAGCGCTCTACCACGCTTTCCATTAGCCAAACACATAGTGAGCTTTTTGTCTCCGAGCGATTGAACCGCGTCTTATATGAGTCTCCTTCTTTTAACGGTTTTGTTCTCTCAATCGCGCATATTAATCAGAAGCGTTTTGATATGGCGCTTCGCTATGCAGCAGAGTTCAAGAAAATTCAACTGATTGCAGCAGGTGGTTGGTACCATGATCCAGACCCTGTGGGGGCACCAGCAAGCAGCCCTGGTAACTTTGGTAATGTTGCAGGGGCGAATCTGACAGGTGTAGATCGATTTGGTGGATCTATGGCTGTGCTCTTCCCCAATGGTATCAGCTTTAACGGCGGTTACACCGTACAGAAAAATAAAGTATGGACTGACGTGTCACGTAAGGATAGCGTGTCATGGGGTGGCAAGGCAGGGTATCAGCAAAAATTCTTTGAGGTTGGAAAAACCTGTTTTGCCCTTGGTTATTTTAGAGCAAAGAACATTTATATGAGTGCGGTTGATCCTCTCATGTTCCCTAATGGCGCTCAACCGGCGCAAAGAACAATGGCTTATGATGCGGATGATAGAAATGATTCGCGTGTTTTTGGTTTCTACATCGTTCAAAATATGGACAAATGGGGCAGTGAGATCTATTTTTCTTACCAAAATCATGAGCTTACTGGAACGCGTCTCTTTAATGGAGCAGGTGTACCTCAAAATACATTTAACACAAATATAACCCTTGCGGATGCGGCGGCTGGCTGGACGATCCGATCCTATACATTCAAGCCTATCCACTCATACGTGTTGGGTATGCGTGTGAAGTTTTAATGCGCAGGGTGAAGGAACGTTCGTGATCAAAAATATCGTATGTGTTACATCGTTGGCTGTCCTTCTCATGGGATGTGAGAGCAAAGACATAAAGCCACAAACGTTTCCAGATCAAAGCGGGAACAAAAAAGGACCAGGCCTGTTTTCAAAAAATGATGATGGTTTTGTCTTTAATCTGGGTGATTTTGTTAGTGATAAACCAGACGAATCCCATGAGTGCGTGCAAGCAAAATCATGTGCGCCGTGCGTTAAAAACGACGAAACCCACAAAAGGTAAGCTGTGGGTCTCGCGTTTCTTAAAGCGTTGGTAGTACTTCGCCTTAAGTATCTCTTAGTGTTTGATGGCCTTAACTTGCTCATAAAAATCTGAACAATCTGATTGATATCCGATTGTGTCTGCATCTACTGCAGTTTTTACAAGTGAGCAAACGCCATTGATAATGACATTTCCAAAAGAATCGAGAAGCGATACTTCAGATGTCATGTTGTTAAAATCGAAATTCGTATGGCTATAGCTATATCCTGTTTGAGGTGTTACAGGGGACGCTTCTTCTTCACCACTGAAATAAGCATAGGCTGCAATGCCAATGCTGGTTGCCATAAGAAGGCCTGTTGCAATCGTTGCGCGGTGCTTATTCACAAGAGAAACACCCCAACTCCAGTAGCTTTCTTCAGCTTTTGGTGCTGTTAATGTTTTGGTAGAAGCGGCTCTGTTGATTCTTTGGATGATGTCTTCACCATCTCCAAAATTTTTGCTTGCAAAAGCAGTTTGAGAAAAAATGAGGGAAGCGAGTGCAATCAATGCCAAGTTTTTACTTTTCATATCTGGTATCCTTAGTTTTGGTTTACTTGTGTTACATTCACTTAGACATCATTTTGTTTAATTAAAGATGGAGATGAAAATTTTTTTCTTTTAAAGACCAAAAACGGGTTTTTTTTGATCTCTTATTTTTTGATGTTTCCTTGTTAAATCAAGGGTTTCTTGATCAAATAAGTGTGGTTGGCGCAAAAAATTGAATAGCATGTTCAAATTTTTGACAGGTCTTTTGTAGGGCGATGTGCGTTTTGGAAAAGTGCGTAGGTGTTTTCATCAAACACCTACGAAGAGAGGGCATAGCGCATATTGTTTAAGTGGCTTCAGGCTTAGGGCGAGATTCATTAATGATGGGACCAATTGTACTGAAGGGAATGGTATGCACTTGGTTTTTATCATCGCGCAATTGCACATTGCGCAGCGTAATGTTTTCAACCACGCCCCTGTAGTCATTGGAACTAATATAGAAACTGACA
>JBQCDM010000239.1:0-3291 GCA_051961235.1 Nucleicultricaceae bacterium (SeqCode) | reverse complement strand
CATTCGGCAGTATTAATACTATATTGCATTAAAATTGGTTTCGTGCACTCTTGAAACTGTTTCAAACATTTATCTAAACATTTATCATTATTTTCTTTGATAACTTCTGCAGAGTGTGTCTCAGAAGAGAAAAAGAGCATTACAACTCCAAAGAAAACTGTAGCTTTTGACATCTTTATTTTTCTTTCTTTACAATATCTTTCTGGACTCGCACTTAATTCTTAAAAATAAAACCTTAAAACTTTCTTAACCTCCAGATCAGATTCCCTTCAGATTCGTTCCCATACCCTCACCAAAAACTACGCCGCAAATTAGAAGATGCTGGGGAAGGATTAGCTACCCCTCTCGCCTTCGCCTTTATCTTGATCTTAATCTGGATCTTGCTCTTGTTGCAGGAGGGTTTCAAAAATGTAGGCATTCCAACTCCAACCACTGAAACGATTTAAAGAAAAACGCTGTGTCTCAGGCGGTAGTCGATCACCTTTTGCAAGCAGCTCGAAATATTCTTTGGATTTCTCGTCCACTGTATTCAAAAAATCAAGGATAGCGCGCTCTGCATCAGGGTCGATCTTGAATGCATTGATTTTAAAAATCGCAAGGGTCAGAATTTCCGTTTCTTGACTTAAATCGAGCATCTTTAAAAAGGCATGAAAATCGTTTAAAACACCAGGCTCTGAGCCTTCGTTATGTGTACTATCCTTTTCCTCGTCTAGAACAATAGCCCTCGAAATACGCACGAAAGTCTCCTGCTTTTCAGCACCCCACACGGCGGGATGCGTTGCTGGATAGACGGTATAAGTCAATAACCCGCTGCTGCATCCTAACCCCACTATGCCGTACTCAGCATTCAAATGCATCTTCAGCGCTGCATGATTAGAACCAAACTCCCATTCCGTAGACGAGAGAATTTCGGTCATGGGCAGCAAGCTCACGCTTTTGGGCGCTCCATGCTGTGTACAATCCAGTGTCTCGCCGAATGACCCTGCCACTTTTTGTGTTGCATGCCGAAGCAAACGTGTGCCATAGCCCTTACCTTGATGCGCTTCTAGCACATCAATCACCGGTTCTGCATAAAACACACCGTCTTTCTCATGTGGAGAAAAACTACATATACCCACACGCGCGCCTGACTCTCGTTCCGTTGCAAGATACACGCCAAAAGGACTATCCATTTTATAGCGCTGCGCCTCTTTATATTCATTACATCTCCCCGTGTCCTCAAAAACACTCAAATCCTCATAAGGCTCTGCTTTGCGCATCTCGAGGGGAGAGCACACTCTTTTAGGGTTAGGTTCATCCGTCCCGCCACTCACCTCTTCAAGCAGGCGCTTGGACGCAAAAGCGGTAGGGGTTGAGACGAGCGCTCCCAATACCACTGTTGTATAGATACCTAAGAAAAGCCGATTCATGTGCGTCTCCAAAAATATAAGGCGTTGATGCGATCAATCTAATAAAGCATTGAGCAATAGTTCAATAGCAAATAGTTTCCAAAAAGTAAAATACTATACATAAAATAAATATAGTTATGGTATTTGAAATATCTTATTGTGCGTAATATATCCTCATGATTTCCCCAAAAATTGATCATGCTCTTCATAATATAGATTAAATAATATGATCCATTAAACTCGTCGTGACTATTTAGATGATCAATAATGATAGTAATAAATGATACCCACCAAAAAAACAGGAGGCGGCTATGGCTAGTGCAGTTCAAAACCATTCGACTCAAGCAAATCCTCAACGCATAAGCGCGCGTGCGATGAATCCTGCGTTCTTAGAACGTTACTTAAAAGGTATCCATTACCCGGCCACCAAAAAAGAGCTCATTCGAAGAGCGCTTCAAAATGACGCACCACGCCAAGTGCTCTATGCGCTTATCCATTTTAATCGAAAAGAATATGTAAGCACCATTGATGTCGCTAAGGAGGTGGGGAGCATGACATAGCGTATGCAACCAATCTTAAGAGAGAAGGCTCCATAAAACTGAGAATGGGAAACTCGTCATTTCCCATTCTTTTTATTTGATACTCCTTGCGACCCAGCTCAACCACCCCTCTGATCAAACTTTAGCTGTCTTGCACTTTTCGGAATGCGCGATACAATACTGATCAAAAGTCGAGTCTTTAAAAAGTAGAAAGAGCGCCGATGATTGACCACATTTCCTTTTCCGTTAATGACTTTGATGAAAGCGTTCGATTCTACGACACGACACTTGCGTGCCTCGGCCTTGAACGCCTCATGACTTTTGAATCGCATGAACATCGTGTTGCAGGCTATGGTAAAGACAATAAACCGTTTTTCTGGATTGGGGTGGATGCAAAACCAAACGCTTCTGAATTTGTAGGCAAAACACGCGGCTTCCACGTGGCTTTTCGAGCCCCTTCTATCGACGCCATACACGCATGGCATGATGCGTGTCGAGATCTTGGAGGCCAATGCAATGGCATGCCAGGCACACGCCCTGAATATCACCCAGGCTATTATGCAGCCTTTATCATTGATCCAAATGGCTATCGAATCGAAGCCGTCCTGCATGATCATCGATAATGAATCACGAGAAAGTCACGCGTTTGAAACAAGAGCAGTTGAGGCCCCTTACATGACACACCACATTAAGCTCTGCGTGCATGAGGCGGAATGGCAAAGCGCACGCACATGGCGCAACAACACCTTCTTTGATCCACACCATATGGAAGATCCCTACACCTGGACCTTCGAACACCCATCACACAAACATTGGATTTTCTATGATGGAAACGAGAAGCTGGGCTATGCGCATGTGCAATTATGGCCTCTTGCACGCGCGGCTCTACGCATGATTGTGATTGATGCATCGCGCCGCAATCAACACTTAGGCAGTATATTTTTAGCGCTTATTGAAAAAGAACTGAAAGATGCAGGATGCGCTGTTCTACACGTGGAGTCTAACGCAGAAGCTCTTCGTTTTTATCGCCGAAACCATTACAACGACATGCCATTTGATGATCCAGATAAACACCCAACCGACCCACGCGACACCCCGCTTGGAAAACGGCTTTAACCGACATTCAATACCCATTCATAAAATAAATTTTATCTATACATGAATACATATTTACCGAAAGTTTGACAATCAGTCCAATTAAAAGTAAAAGCGCAATAATGATGCAAATTTGTCTTGTTATTTTAATTGATCCTTCATTGAAAAAAGAAAAGTTAATAACCGTATGAACTGCATCAAAATCTTTAGAAGAATGGTTATTTATGGGAATTTTTTCAAAAATATTTATGAGCGCCGCATTATTGTTA
>JBQCDM010000238.1:0-3003 GCA_051961235.1 Nucleicultricaceae bacterium (SeqCode) | reverse complement strand
ACATAATGGTCGAATATGGGTTGAGTCAACGCCTGATGTAGGATCTACATTCTATTTTACCTTAAATGAGTGCTATGAATAAGGGGATGAATGCGGCTTAGCTGAGATTTACAACCCGCTTTCCTCCCCTCTTTATACAAGCAAGTACAAATGAAATGCTTTTATCCGATGCATTAAGGATAGGAGAAAAAGCCCAAAAATCTAAAGTAAAGGTGCAGATAGATTCTGGAAAGACATGTTTCATCAAGTTTTGGGATGCCCAGTTAGGGTATACTTTAATTAAGCAAAAAGAGAATGCATCCAGTGGAAAAAACTGTTTTATATCTAATTTTTTCTCAGTTCAAATTATGCGTCTAATAAAGATCTAACTCTAACGAGGGAGGTAAGATTTTAATTAATAGAGACATAAGGCCTAGGCAAACTAGACTAAATCTAACATTCGCTCATAAGGAAAAGGATATAAAATGCAAATAAATTTGGCTCCTGTAATGATTCTATTTTTATCAAGCATCACCATAGTTGGCTGTGCTGCCATGTCAGGGCGCGAGACATTAGGAGAATACATAGACGATTCATCTATAACAGCGAATGTAAAAGCGGCCATTATTGACACGCCCTCCTTAAGGGCTTATCAAATTCATGTAGAAACCTTTCAAGGCGTAGTGCAGCTCAGTGGCTTTGTGGATTCCAAATCTCATTCACTAAGCGCTGAAACAATTGCACTATCCATTAAAGGCGTTAAGAAGGTTAAAAATAGTCTTGTTATAAGATAGACTACTATTAAGTATTTTAAAAATTACTTCAAAAAATGCAGGGTCAACGAAGATTTAAAGGTGACCTTGCATTCCAACATAATAACTTTCGAAAAATTACAAAAAATAAAATTTTTGAAATAGATGCGCCATAATCCGAGAGAAAAATTTTGAAATTTTACAGTTAGATAATTAGGATATTAAACTAAACCTACTGGTCCTTTATAAGCTGGTTCCAATCACTGACATAAGCTGGAGATAACCATTCTCTTATCGGTAAATTCTTGGATTGAAGAGGCCTTGGTTGATAAAGGGTATATCGTCGTCATGATTGATCATACCTTTAATACTAGTTATGACCACAGCGATTTATTCATTTATACTTCAATGTGGCAAAGGCCTTTGGATATATCTGAATTATTAACCTATCTACTTGAACATCCTGAGTGGAGCAAAGTCATCAACAAAGATAAAATAGCTGTTGCTGGATTTTCATTAGACGGAACAACGGCTTTAAGGCTTGCCGGTATTAAAGCAGATCAAGATAAATTTAAGCAAATTATGGATGATAGATATTCTAGGTGGAGTGATTGGCCTAAATATGCATCGGCAAAAGCAAGCAAAGTTGATTGGACTAAAACAGAGCAATCTTATGCAGATGATCGTATTAAAGCTGCGATTTCTATAGCACCAGACTTAGGCGCCGCATTTACAACAGTTGGGTTGAAAAAATCTGATATTCCTATTCTGATCATTGTTGGAGATAAAGACCGCATAACGCCTAAAAAGGAAAATGCTGAATTTTATGCAAAAGGCATCAAATGAGCTGAGCTTCTCGTCATAGATGGCGCAGATCATTTTACTTTTATGAACAAATGTTCCGTTACAGGTCTCAAGATAACGCCTAACCTTTGTTCTTCAGATGATAAAAAAAGCTTTGGCACATAATCTGGTAGTCGATAAAATTTATAATTTTTTGCAGAAAAATCTACAGTGACATTCCACTCAATTATGCTGCCATATGTAAAAGTTTAAGTAGCTTGCAAAAAGAATCCACAATAAATATGGAATCATGAGCAGGGAGACGGATCTTATCTTCGGGTAGACTAGCCAAATTAGCATGCAGACCAGAACATCCATAAAGATCAAAACGATAAAAGAAATCCCGGTGAAGTGATAATAAAAAAATAAAGGCGTCCAACTCCAATTTAAAATGAGTTGGATCACATATAAGACTTTGATAGTCCTAAGCTTTGCAAAGGATGGGGTGCGCCAAATGAGCGAGCCGCAAACTCCAATGGCACCATACAAAATAGTCCAAGCGACGGGAAATACAGAATTTGGAGGTGTCAGGATTGAACGATTTAAGGTGCTATACCAAGTACTAATTTCTGGTTTAGTCAAAAAGCCGATGATTGATCCAATCGCTACGAATGCCACAATCCAGATGATTAAAGAAAAGTATTTTTTATATTGCATCCTCTACCTCATCATTAATTTTTGATACTATGGTACCTAGAGCATTTGTAAACGCAAGAATGGGAGAGATTTCTTCCCCTGCATGCTCTCTTTAAAAAAATTTAATGATCTTATAATATCACTTTTCTGAGGCTATTTGAGAAAATACCTATCTATAAAACAATATGTAGAGAGTTAGATAGGATGTTTATTGCTCTACTTTAAGGAATTCCAATAATAATGCTTAACCCCTCAAATACTGATACAATGTTTCTCGGCTGATTTTAAAGTATCGAGCGACTTGGGATTTTTTGTCTCCTTCCCTTACACTTTTCTTCAGCTCTTCCACCTGCTCAGCATTCAAAGTCTTTTTTCTGCCTTTGAATGCGCCTCTTAGTTTTGCAAGCGCAATGCCTTCCATTTGACGTTCTATAATGAAAGAGTGTTAAAACTCAGCAAACGCCTCCATGACAGATAGAAGAAGATTAGACATACGCGAATCGTCACCTGTAAAAACAAGGTTTTCTTTCAGAAATTTTACCTGGATACCCTTCATCGTCAATTCTTTCACAACAGACTTTAAGTGATCAAGATTACGGGTTAAACGGTCGAGGCTGTGCACCACTAGTAGATCTCCTTCTCTCACATAGTTTAATGCAGGACGTTTAATATCCTTTCCTGATGCTTTGTCTACAGACACCTTATCCAGATGAATCCCATCCAATTGACGATCTGGATTTTGGTCATAAGAACTAACTCAGATATAACCAATGGTTTTCCCGCTCATGATAAT
>JBQCDM010000237.1:0-7462 GCA_051961235.1 Nucleicultricaceae bacterium (SeqCode) | reverse complement strand
AATCCAGTGTGTACACCAACCACAAGATTTTCAATCAGTTTTTTTGTCGTACCCCACATCATACGTGATTGCTTGCTATTTGAGCGTGGCTGTACAAAGATCTGCGTCCCTTCAGCCTTTACAATCACTTCTTTTGACAATGGCATCGACAAATTGCCATTCTTGCCTTTAACACTTACCAATGCCTCAGTGAGATTAAACTCAACTCCACTGGGTACATTGACTGGATTCTTACCAACACGAGACATTTTTTATCCTTAAAATACCTTAAATAATACTTCGCCACCCACGTTCGCTTCGCGCGCTTCATGATCTGACATCACACCCTTCGATGTGGAAAGAATTGACACGCCCAAACCATTGTAAACTTTTGGAAGCGCCTCAATTCCTGAATACACGCGTCGTCCAGGTTTTGACACACGTGTGATTTCCTTAATCACAGGCTCATTTCCTGGCTCTGAGTATTTCAACTCAACTGTAACCATCATGTGCCCAGTTTCAGACTTGCCTTCTTTAAAGTCCTTAATGAAACCTTCTCTCTTCAAAACATCAAGCACCAATAAACGGAACTTAGATGAAGGGGACGACACAGTTTCGAAACGATTTTTTTGTGCGTTTCTTATGCGTGTAATTAAATCACTAACAGGATCTGTAATATGCATTGATCTTTCCTACCAACTTGCTTTTGTGACGCCAGGAATCATACCTTCGGATGCCATGTCTCTGAGCGCAATACGGGACAAATTAAACTTACGGTAAAAACCTCTTGGTCTACCACTTAAAGCACAACGATTTCTAACACGAATTGATGCGCCGTTGCGAGGCATTTGAGCCAACTTCAATGTTGCTTCAAATCGCTCCTCTGGCGACAAATTCTTATTATAGATGATTGCCTTTAACTTTGCCCGTCGCGCAGCGTGCTTCTCGGAAAGGTTTCTGCGTCGATTGTTTTTTTCTATCGAACTTAATTTAGCCAAGTTAGTACCCTCAGTTTGAAAATGGCATATTGAAAGCTTTAAGTAATGCCAAAGCTTCCTTATCTGTTTTAGCAGTCGTAACGATTACAACGTCAAGACCGTGAATCTTATCAATCTTATCGTAATTGATTTCAGGAAAAATGATATGCTCTTTAATACCCATAGCAAAGTTTCCGTTACCATCAAAGCTCTTCTTTGAAATTCCTCTAAAGTCGCGGATACGTGGCATTGCAATGTTAATAAGACGATCCAAGAATTCATACATTCTTTGATTTCTAAGTGTCACCTTCACACCAATACCGACACCTTCACGCAACTTAAATCCAGCAATAGACTTACGTGCTTTTGTGATAACAGGCTTTTGACCCGAAATCGCCTTAAGCTCTTCCAATGCTAAATCGAGTTTCTTTTTATCTTGTGCTGCATCACCAAGTCCCATATTGAGAACAATCTTCTCA
Organism: Nucleicultricaceae bacterium (SeqCode); assembly: GCA_051961235.1. Taxonomy (GTDB): domain Bacteria; phylum Pseudomonadota; class Alphaproteobacteria; order Caedimonadales; family Nucleicultricaceae; genus JBQCDM01. The sequence continues at coordinate 6,027 of JBQCDM010000237.1, read as the reverse complement.
ATTTGGGGAACCATCATAGGGTTCCTATAATCTAAATCTTTTATGAGTGCTGGGTGTATTTCTTTTTGGTACTGTTGTTTTAAACGAGCCATAACTATGCCTTATTAAACTTAATTATCGATTGCCTCGCCAGAACGCTTCGCGACTCTGACTTTGCTTCCGTCTTTATTCACCTTAAATCCAACTCTAACTCTTTTGTTATCTTTTGGATCAATGTGCATTACATTTGAGATGTGGATTGATTTCTCAATGGGTTTCTTTCCACCTGGATCACCAGCTGTGGGGCGCTGATGCTTTTGCATAACATTCACACCTTGCACAACCACTCGGGATTCTTTAGGAAGCACTTGGAGTACTTCAGAAATCTTACCCTTATCTTTTCCACTAATGACGATAACTTTATCGCCTTTTTTTACATGACTTTTTGACATTCTTATAGCACCTCTGGAGCCAATGAAATAATCTTCATAAACTTTTTAGCCCGAAGTTCTCTTGTGACTGGACCAAAAATACGTGTCCCAATAGGTTCACCTTGGTTATTAATCAGCACAGCAGCATTATTATCAAAGCGAATTTCTGAACCATCAGAACGCTTAATGCCCTTAGCTGTCCGTACGATAACGGCCTTGTGAACCTCGCCTTTTTTAACGCGACGATCGGGTATAGCATCTTTCACAGCGACAACAATGATATCACCTATTGAGGCGCAACGTCTCTTGGAGCCACCTAAGACTCTGATGCATTCCACTCGTTTAGCGCCTGAATTATCGGCAACGTCTAAATTTGCTTGTTCTCTTATCATGATCTATACCTAAATGAAAAGCTTTAATTATTTTCTAGAACAACTTCCCACTTCTTTGTCTTTGAAATGGGCTTGCATTCACGAATTCTTACCTCTTGACCAACAACGCACTTGTTCTCTGGATCATGAACACAATACTTCTTGGAGCGGCTAATAAATTTCTTGTACATTGGATGCATAAAACGACGTTCTACACGAACAGTGATTGTTTTATCGCACGCGTTACTCAAAACGGTCCCTTGCAAAACTCTGCGAGGCATTACTTAACTCCTTTCAAAGCATCAATACGACGCTCGGACAATACGGTTTTAATTTTAGCAATCTCAACTCTTGCACCTTTAAAACGCGCTGTCGACGTGAGTTGACCATTGGTTTTTTGGAATCGAAGATTCATCATCTCTTGCTTAGCTTTAATAACAAGCTCACGCAATTCTGATTCCGTTTTTGTTCTAATGTCTTGAATTTTCATGATTAAACTCCTGCACCAATACGTGCAACAAATTTCGTCTTGATCGGCAACTTTGCTGACGCCAATTCAAAGGCACGTTGTGCAATTTCTGTTGGAACGCCTTCCAACTCAAACATAATGCGCCCAGGATGCACACGGCAAACCCAATACTCTGGTGAACCCTTACCACTACCCATACGCACTTCAGCGGGCTTTGTGGAAACAGGAACATCTGGGAAAATACGAATCCAAACACGTCCAGCACGACGGATGTGACGTGTAATAGCACGACGCGCAGCCTCAATTTGGCGCGCTGTAATACGTGCAGGCTCTAATGCTTTCAGTCCATAACTACCAAAGTTAAGAGCGGTTCCGCCCTTTGCCATACCATGGATGCGTCCTTTAAACGCTTTTCTGAATTTTGTTTTCTTAGGTGCTAGCATTTTACTATTCCAAACTATCTATTTTGCACTTGAAATCTACGGTCTTGTGCCATTGGATCATGTTCCAAAACCTCACCGCGATAAATCCACACTTTAACACCGCAGATACCATACGTTGTTTCTGCTGCAGCGTAACCGTAGTCAATATCAGCACGCAATGTGTGCAATGGCACGCGGCCTTCATGATATTGTTCTACGCGTGCAATTTCAGCACCACCCAAACGACCAGAGACGATAACGCGAATACCTTCCGCGCCCATACGCATGGATGTCTGGATTGCGCGCTTCATGGCACGACGATAACTGACGCGGCGTTCAATTTGTTGTGAAATTCCTTCAGCCACAAGTGATGCTTCCAACTCAGGCTTTCTCACTTCAACAATATTAAGACTCACTTCCGCACCCACGATCTTTGTAAGCGCATTCTTTAAGGTCTCAATATCCGTTCCTTTTTTACCGATGATAACACCAGGACGTGATGAGTGAATGGATACGATTGCCTTTTTTGCAGGACGCTCAATCACAATCTTTGCAATACCAGCTTGAGGCAATTTTTGTTTCAAATATTTGCGAATTTTAAAGTCGGAAACTAAAAGATTTCCATAATCCTTTTTATTTGCATACCATCTGGAATCCCATGTGCGGTTGATTCCTAAACGAAGACCAATTGGTTTTACTTTTTGTCCCATTACGCGCTAACCTCTTGTTGGCGAACAACAATACTAATTCTACTGAAAGGCTTTTCAATGCGACTCGCATTACCACGAGCACGCGCCATAAATCTTTTCATCACAATACTCTTACCAACGTATGCCTCAGCAACAACGAGACGATCGATATCAAGACCATGATTGTTCTCTGCGTTATTTACCGCAGAAACTAACAACTTGTAAACATCTTTTGATACACGACGCTTACAAAATTGCAAATGGTCCAGTGCAAGAGCGACTGACTTTCCACGAATCATTTGAGCCACGATATTCAATTTACGTGGGCTTGTACGAAGATTTACAAGCGTTGCGATCGCTTCATTATCCTTCAATCTTCTAGGCTTTGCTTTTTTCGACATATTAACCTCTTGTAGCCTTCTTATTTCCAGCGTGTCCGTGGAAAGTACGTGTTGGTGCAAACTCACCAAACTTGTGACCAACCATCTGCTCACTTACCAATACAGGAACAAATTTGTTCCCATTGTGAACGCCAAACGTAAGGCCCACAAATTGTGGCAATATTGTTGATCTTCTAGACCAAGTTTTAATGATCTCTTTTCTTCCATCGGTGTGGCTCTTCTCAGCTTTTTTGAGAAGAAAGCTATCTACAAACGGACCTTTCCAAACAGAACGTGGCACGCTTTACTCCTATTTCTTTCGACGACTAATAATATATTTATCAGAAGGCTTCTTACCGCGAGTCTTCTTACCTTTTGTTGCAATACCCCAAGGTGTAACTGGATGGCGTCCACCTGAAGTTTTACCTTCACCACCACCGTGTGGGTGATCTACTGGGTTCATCGCAACACCGCGCACTGTTGGGCGAACACCCATCCAACGCTTACGTCCCGCCTTACCAATAGATATGTTCTTTTGATCTGGATTGGATACTGATCCTACTGTTGCTCTGCACTCACCGGATATAATACGAAGTTCACCGGATGAAAGGCGGATCTGAATAAAACCAAGATCACGACCGACTACTTGTGCATAAGTGCCTGCAGAACGCGCACATTGCGCACCCTTACCGGGCTTCAATTCAACATTGTGAATGATTGTTCCAATCGGGATGCTCTTGAGTGGCATCGCATTACCAGGCTTTACGTCAACTTTTACACCTGAAATCACCTTATCACCCACAGCTAAACGTTGTGGAGCCAAGATGTAGGAAAGCTCATTATCATTTTCATAACGAATCAACGCAATAAAAGCCGTACGATTTGGATCATATTCAATGCGCTCAACCGTTGCAGCAACATTATCTTTACGACGCTTAAAATCGACAAAACGATAACGCTTTTTATGACCGCCACCAATGTGACGTGTCGTAATATGACCGTTATTGTTACGACCACCTGTGCGCTTCAAACCTTCTGTCAGGCTTTTCTCAGGCTTACCCTTCCACAACTCATTTCGATCAATCAAAATAAGCTGTCTTTGACCAGGTGTTGTTGGTTTATATGCTTTAAGAGACATTTTACAGCGATGCTCCTATGTCTATTGTATGTCCCTCTTTCAAGGAAACATATGCTTTTTTACGATCTGAACGACGACCCAAGAACCCCTTAAATCGCTTTGTCTTACCTTTAACATTAAGTGTGTTAACGGCATTGACTTTAACTTTAAAAATTGCCTCGACCGCCTCTTTAATGTCAGTTTTTGTCGCGTTTGGGCACACAAAAAATACAAACTGACGATCTTGCGATGCTATCGTCGCTTTTTCAGTAATGATCGGAGACTTAATAACGTCATACGCTTTCGTAAGATCTACTGAAGGTGTGTTTTTATCTTTCTTGGACATTACTTAAGCCTTTGCTCTAAATATTCCACCGAATCTTTCGTCAAAACGAGATAATCGCGACGAATGATGTCATACACGTTAATACCATTATGAGACAAAACGTCCACATTGAAGAGGTTAGAAGATGCACGAACAAAATTTTCGTTTGGCACTTCACCACCAATAAAGAGAGCCGTTGAAAGACCCATCTTTTCAAACTTTTCAATAACGTCTTTTGTTTTTGCGTTTTTCACATCAAGGCTATCAACAACAACAAGCTTGCCCTCACTGAATTTTTGAGAAAGCGCCGTCTTAAGACCAAGCTTTCTAACTTTCTTAGGGAGCTTAATTTCATGTGAACGAACAACGGGTCCAAATATTACAGCACCGCCACGGAATTGCGGAGAACGCAAACTACCTTGACGAGCGCGACCTGTTCCTTTTTGCTTATAAGGCTTACGCGTTGTTCCACTGATCTCACTAACACCTTTTGTCTTATGAGTACCAGCGCGACGACGAGCCAACTGCCAATCAATCACACGAAACAAAATATCGTTTCTCTCTGGAAGGCCAAAAATATCTGAGGAAAGTGTAATATCCCCTACCTTTTGGTTTTCTAAATTTTTAACTTCACACTTCATGATTCAACTTTCTCAGTAGTATCTTCTGTCCCGACTGTAGGCTCAGCTGGCTTTGCCACTGGACCTGTTCCCATAATCTTTGCTGGATAAGGTAAATTATCAGGCATCTTTGACTTTACAGCGTCCTTAATATAAACAACGCCACCAGGATTTCCTGGAATCGCACCTTTAACTGCGATGATGTTTTTATCAGGATATACAGCAAATACAAGTAAATTCTGAACAGTTACACGTTCGCAACCAAGATGACCCGCCATTTTCTTTCCTTTGAAAACACGACCTGGATCTTGGCGATTACCTGTCGAACCATGACTTCTGTGCGAAATAGAAACACCGTGAGATGCTCTTAAACCACCGAAGTTGTGTCGCTTCATCGCACCAGCAAAACCTTTACCGATAGACGTTCCAGCCACATCAACACGTTGACCTGGAACAAAATGATCAACACCAATTTTGTCACCCACAGCTAAAACGGCATCGTCTGCAACACGAAACTCAACCATATGGCGCTTTGGCTCAACCTTTGAGCGCGCAAAGTGGCCACGCATTGGTTTCGTTACATTTTTCAATTTAGGTTGACCAGCTCCAATTTGGACAGCGGCATAACCATTTTTTTCTTTTGTTTTAACATCTACAACTTGACAATGGTCGACTTTCAAAAGTGTCACTGGAACGTGCTCGCCTTTTTCCGTCAAAATCCTTGTCATACCTAGCTTTTCAGCTATCAATCCCGTACGCATCAACTTCTCCTAAAGCTTAATCTCGACTTCGACACCAGCCGCAAGATCTAATTTCTTAAGAGCCTCAACTGTCTGTGGAGACCATTCACTAATATCAAGCAATCTCTTATGTGTTCGGATTTCAAATTGCTCACGAGACTTCTTGTCAATATGCGGACTACGGTTAACCGTAAAAATTTCTTTTTTATTAGGCAAAGGGATAGGTCCTTTTACAATAGCACCTGTTCTTTTTGCTGTATTCACAATTTCTTGTGTAGATTGGTCCAATAGACGGTGATCAAACGCCTTCAATCGGATTCTAATATTTTGGTTTTCCATAAAACGACCTACTTAACCTTATACCTTATTTACTAATTTTAGTGACGACACCGGCACCAACCGTACGACCGCCTTCGCGGATCGCAAAGCGAAGTCCCTCATCCATCGCAACAGGTGCAATCAATGAAACCTTCAACTTAATGTT
>JBQCDM010000236.1:0-4793 GCA_051961235.1 Nucleicultricaceae bacterium (SeqCode) | reverse complement strand
CTTAATGAATTGAAACAATGGCTATCATGGGCAAACACATCCTATACTCCTCAACGCGCAGAAGAGACAATGAGGCAGTTTCACGCATCTTATGTTTTAAGGTCATCCTTTCATTATCTCATCTTCAAAGGCAATAGGTTCATTGGTATGGTCGGATTGTCCGAGCTGAATTGGGAAATTCCTTCTGCAAGTGTTGAATTTTGGTGCAGAACTAGTGAGCTTGGGCATGGATATATCACTGAGGCAATGCAAGCCTTGACCCAGTTTGCTTTTGACATTTTAAACATACAACGCCTTCAGTTTGTGTGTGACTCAAGCAATGAGCGCGCTCAAAGGTTAGCAGAACGCATACATTATAAACTTGAGCTTATTGCCCAAGGACTCTTAAAAAAACCTAATAGCGATGAATTGCGCACTTGCCACCAATACAGCTGCTATCAATCACAGATCTTCAAACAATCTATTAAAATAGATTTTGTGTATTAACGTTCTCAAATATTCTCTTTTTAGATCGATAACACATTGAAACCATATGATTTTTGCAAAGTTATTTGGAGGTTTGGTTGAATTGTATTAAAGTATATACAAGAATAAAAATCAAAAAGGTCAGTCATGTCGAATTCCAGCGGAAAAAATATTGATTTTGAAACAGTTGATGAAAAAGGCAACAAAGTCATCATCCCCTTAAAATCACGCCAAGGAACGATGGGACCATCCGTCATTGATGTGAGCCAACTCTATACAGACACCGGTTACTTCACCTATGATCCGGGTTTTACATCAACAAGTAGTTGTGAATCAAAAATCACCTTCATTGATGGTGAAAATGGCATATTGCTTCATCGTGGATACCCTATTGCTGAACTTGCGTTGCATTCAGACTATCTTGAGGTATGCTATTTGCTTCTTTATGGCGAACTTCCTTCAGCTGATCAAAAGGAAAAATTTGTAAGCAAGATTAACCTGCACACAATGGTGCACGAGCAATTGATCCATTTTTATAGAGGATTTCGTCGTGACGCACATCCCATGGCCATTATGGTTGGAGTCGTTGGTGCATTATCGGCCTTCTATCATGATAGCTTAGACATTCATGATCCTGAGCAAAGGAATATTGCCTCAATTCGTCTTGTTGCAAAGATGCCAACCATTGCTGCCATGGCTTACAAATATTCTGTGGGCCAACCCTTTATTTATCCACAAAATCATCTGGGGTTTGCTGAGAATTTTCTTCATATGATGTTTAGTGTTCCAAGCTATAAATATGACATTAATCCTGTATTTGCAAAAGCTATGGATCGCATTTTAATTTTGCATGCTGATCACGAACAAAATGCATCTACATCAACCGTACGTCTTGCTGGATCGAGTGGCGCTAACCCCTTTGCGTGTATTGCCTCTGGCATTGCATCTCTCTGGGGGCCTGCCCATGGCGGCGCTAATGAAGCTGTCTTATCCATGTTAAAAACAATTGGCACAAAAGAACGTATCCCCGAATTTATCGCACGCGCCAAAGACAAAAACGATCCTTTTAGATTGATGGGATTTGGACATCGCGTTTATAAAAATTATGATCCCCGCGCAGCCGTTATGCGTGAGACCTGCTTTGAAGTGCTCAATGCACTTGGAAAAAGCAATGATCCCTTACTAGACTTGGCCATGGAGCTAGAAGGTTTTGCTTTGAAAGACGATTATTTTATTGAAAAGAAATTGTATCCTAATGTGGATTTTTATTCGGGCATTATCTTTAGAGCGCTTGGTATCCCCATGAGCATGTTTACCGTGCTTTTTGCCGTTGCACGCACTGTTGGTTGGGTTTCACATTGGAATGAAATGATCCAAGATCCAACACAAAAAATAGGCCGCCCTCGACAATTATACACTGGACAACCGCTTAGAAGCTATGTAACCCTTAAGGATCGTTCTTAAAGGTATAAGTTAGAATTATGGATCCCTCTCGCTCAAAGAATCCAGTCTATAAAGTAACACGTCTCACTGACAGATTTAAGCCTGCCAATGACAACCGCTTGCCACGAGCCATCGTTATTAAGCGTGCAATTTTTGTGATTATTCTTCTTGCTTTGGTTGTCATCTTCTTTAAACTTTAATTAACAATCATACCATACATGCCATTTTGGCATTTACAATTACTCTAAAAGTATCATATAAGTACGTATCATATAAATTTTTTCCCTTTAAGACAACATGAGGACGTCTATGATTTCTCGTTCAACATTACTACTAGCCTTACTCACCTCAACTTTCATGCCAATGAGTTCATCTTTTGCTTCCAAAGATGATATTATCATTATTGAGGAAAAAGAAGGAACAGAAACGCCACCTAAATCCTCTTCGGTTTCACTTGATATTGAAACAGCTCGATTTCTTCGAAATCCTCACGCTTCGTATGATAAACCTATCGAATTACAGGATATTGAAGACGCTAAAGTATGGATGCAAAGATCTGAAAAATATAGTTTTTTTGATCCTCTAACAGGGCAAGAAATGCTTGCCGTTAAAGCGAAGGTCATTGGGGATGGGAATTGCGCCTTTACAGCCATGCGTTTGTCTAGAGTATCATCTATACAGAGTGTTATTGATCAAGCAGACAATCAATTTTTGCGTGGGTTAATGGCTGAAAGGTTTATTAAGAATAAAAGATCTTTTATCCAGCACTTTGAAGGAATTCAATATGACAGTGATCATTATCTCGCATATGTCACAAGCCTAGGGCGCGACGAAAATGGGGACGTTGAAGAGGTCCCTCTTAATGCAGCCCTTGATGACGAGATGAGCACTGTTGCTTTTGCCAGCAGCATGAATGTTGTAGTTCTCACTTATGTTCCAATAGAAGAAGATGTGACAAGGCACCTTCTCTATCCAACAGCGTTATTCCGCAATCCCAAACCCATTAATATCCAAACAGCCTACTTAATATTTGAAGGTCGCGGTCGTCATGGCAATTTTGGCATACACTACAACATGATGGTACCAGCAGAATGCCCAGATGACCTTTCTGAAGAAGATTATAACAAACTCATTGTCCATGCGAAAAGAAGACAGGATGCTGCCGATCTTTGGAAGATTCATGTACTCTTAAACGCAGAACGTGAATCTGAAGCACTTAAAAAGAAAAACCCCCAAGCACTAAAACTTCAAGTAGAACACGACAACAAACGTGATACGGAGGAAGAGCTTTTAAAAAAGAGAAAAGCAACATCAGAACCTAAAACACCACCTAAAGGAACAAAGCAATCAAGAGATACTTTAGAAAAAAAATCTCCAAGTGTGCCAAGGGCGCCACAAAAAAAGGCAACGAAAGCCCAAAGTAAGCCAGGGCAAACTCAAACACGGCTTTTTGCGCCAATTGTATCTGCTAGCGAACAGTTAGAAAATCAATCTCAAAGTTGGTCGCCAAGGCCGTACCAACCTTCTCACAGATTCACATATAACTTTTCTTCAGCATCGAAGACTGGTGAGCAAAAATAACAACCTCCTGATTCCCATTTCCATAGAAAATAATATCAATCCATCAGTGGCTTTAAGCCGCTGATGGCAAAAAAAATACTTAAAAGGTAAATTCTGAGTTGACGAAACATTTAAAGCGCATATCTAATGGTGCTTTGAATAATTTATTGTGCCTTCAAATCTAATCATGAGGCACCTATTTGGGACATACCATGTCAGAATCTATTTCTCTAAAAGCGCTTTCAATGTGGTTTTGCGCAGCTCTTTTTTATGGTTTTCAATTTATTTTGCGCGTATCACCCGGTGTGATGGCCGAAGACTTAATGTTAAATCTTGGAATAGATGCTTGTGCTCTTGGCACGCTCATCTCTGTTTATTACATTGGATACTCTGGCATGCAAATCCCAGCAGGTATTTTGATCGACAAATTTGGCGTTAGAAATCCTCTCTCAATTGCCTGCTTTCTCTGCTTTTTTGGATGCGTTATCTTTAGCATGAGTGACAACCTATATTTTCTAGCAGCGGGTCGCTTCTTTATTGGTATAGGATCTGCCTTTGGATTGCTTTCCTGCATTAAAATTGACTGCTTCTGGGTTGTTCCAAAATATCTAACTCTCTTTGTTGGTCTTGCCTTAATTGTTGGAACAACTGGAGCAGTTAGTGGCAACTACCCTCTTGCTCTTATGATTAAAGCTTATGATTGGCGCACTGTTAATATTATCCTAGGAGCACTTAGTTTAGTACTTGGCTTAATATCCTGGTTTATTATTCTTGATGGCCGGACGGGCGAAAAATCCATCCATATCTCCAAGGAACCACTCCTTATATCTTTAAAAGGGATTATTACAAAACCCCAAACATGGATGTTTGGTCTTTATGGAATGATGATGTATGCACCCCTTTCTGGATTTGGTGATTTGTGGGGCATACCTTTTGTCATGAAGGTTTATAATCTTGATAAATCTGAAGCTTCAAAAGCGCTTTCATACTTCTATATTGGTGTTGGTGTTGGATCTCCTATTTGGTCGCTTATTCTAACGTATTTAAAAAGTTATAAAGGCACTATGATTTTGAGTGCTATTAGTGCGTTCTTTTCTATGACTTACATTATTTACTTTTCGCCTGAATCATACATGATTGCGCTTGTATTATATTTCATCGCTGGCCTTGCATGCGCTGGACAATTCGTTGCTTTTGGTGGTGTTGCAGACATCAATGAACGCCACAGAACAGCAACAGCATCTGGATTCCATAACATGCTTTGTATGATTAGCGGCGTTATTCTACAGCCACTTATTGGAAAACTTCTCGTGATCTCATCGTGT
>JBQCDM010000235.1:0-10882 GCA_051961235.1 Nucleicultricaceae bacterium (SeqCode) | reverse complement strand
GCCCAAAACAGCTGAGATAACGCGTACCATATGGAGGACAGGGCGCTTTGTCCGAAGAGACGCAAGTCCGCCTTTTCGAGCAATCCAAGGAATCATGATGAGACTGCCAAAGATGTTCTGTAAAAGGACAATTTGATAAGGCGCTAAAGGGTTTTCCATTGCACCAGTTCCACCACTTATATAGCGAACAACACCATTGACGGCAGCAAAACAAAGGCATGCAAATATCTTCCACATAGCACCTTGCCAATGTGTTGCAACCTTTGATGTTTTTTCAATCTTCAGAATGGATACTGAGTCATGAGTGTCAGATGTGAAAGCTTCTCTTTTTTTAGGGGAGCGGGATTGCATTTTTTACTACCTTTAATCCTCGTTAAGGAACATATGGTATTTTATTTGCCGTTGTCTAGGGGCAGCTGAAAAGAATTATAAGACTTTTCAGCTGCTTCTAAAAGATACATCCGCTAAGAGTTTTTAGTCAGATGATTGTCTGCTTGCGCGTTTGCGATCATTAGGATCAAGCAGTGCTTTACGCAGACGAATGGCCGATGGTGTTACTTCAACACGTTCGTCATCTTGGATATAAGCCATCGCTTGCTCAAGCGTGAAAATACGTGGCGGCGTCAAACGGATCGCATCATCCTTACCAGCAGCACGCATGTTGGTGAGTTGTTTTGCTTTTAAGGGATTCACATCGAGATCATTCTCACGCGTATGTTCCCCCACAATCATGCCTTCATAAGTTTCATCGCCTGGATTCACAAATAGAATGCCACGCTCTTCAAGCATATTGAGCGCATAGGCTACGACTTTACCTGCACCATTGCTGATGAGAACGCCGTTACGTCTCTTTTCAATCGGTCCTTTGTAGGGCGCATAACCGTGGAATACTTTACTCATGACACCAGTGCCGCGTGTGTCGGTCATAAATTCGCCAAGATATCCAATGAGGCCACGTGCAGGAGCATGGAAGACAATACGCGTTTTGCCACCACTGGATGGACGCATATCAAGAAGGTCCGATTTCCGCAATCCCATCTTTTCAACGACAACGCCTGTGTATTCATCGTCCACGTCAATTTGCACTTCTTCAATAGGCTCTAAACGCTCATTTGTGTTGGGATCGTTTTTAAAGACCACACGAGGACGGCTAATGGAAAGCTCAAAGCCTTCCCGGCGCATCGTTTCAATCAAAACGCCCAATTGCAATTCACCGCGTCCAGCCACTTCAAAGGAGTCTTTATCGGTGCTTTCTTTGATTTGAATAGCAACGTTAAATTCAGCTTCTTTAAAAAGGCGATCACGAATCATGCGAGAGGTTACTTTTGTGCCATCGCGTCCTGCAAGCGGGGAGTCATTAATGGAGAAAGTCATCACAAGCGTGGGTGGATCAATCGGCAAAGAAGGAATGGTCTCAACAACCTCGCTTACGCAAATAGTGTCAGCAACCGTTGCTTTCTCAAGGCCTGCAATGGCGATAATGTCACCAGCTGACGCTTGTTCGATTGCTTCGCGTTTAAGACCACGAAATGCTAGGATCTTTGTAAGACGGCCTGTTTCAACCACATCACCATTGCGATTTAATGCCTTAACAGCCATGTTGGGTGTTGCTTTACCAGAATAAATACGGCCTGTTAAAATGCGGCCAAGGTATGGATCTGATTCCAAGGTGGTTGCAAGCATGGAGAATGGCTTGCTTGCGTCTGCCACAGGTGCTGGAACATGGTCAACAATGGCTTGGAAAAGAGGTACAAGACTTTCTCTGTTCTCATCATTCAAATTTTTAACGGCCCAACCTTCGCGCGCTGAAGCATAGATAACGGGGAAATCAAGCTGTTCTTCTGTTGCCTCGAGTGCCACAAAAAGATCAAAGACAGAATTCAAAACTTCATCTGCGCGCGCATCGGGGCGATCAGCCTTGTTTACGACAACGATAGGACGAAGACCAAGGCGCAATGCTTTCATCATCACAAATTTTGTTTGTGGCATCGGGCCTTCAGCCGCGTCCACGAGGAGCAATACGCCGTCAACCATGCTTAAAATACGTTCAACCTCGCCACCAAAATCGGCGTGACCTGGTGTGTCAACGATATTAAATCGCGTATGGTTCCAAAGAATGGATGTACATTTTGCCAAAATTGTAATGCCGCGCTCTTTTTCAAGTTCGTTGGAGTCCATAGCGCGCTCGGCCACGTTCTGATTTTCTCGAAAGGTACCGCTTTGACGAAACATGGCGTCCACAAGTGTGGTTTTGCCGTGGTCAACGTGGGCAATAATGGCAAGATTTCTGAGTTTATTCATGGGTAAAGTATGCTCTATTGTTTGTTAAAATGATTGAATCATCGATGCATTAAATCGTGTTTTTGAGCTTCCTATTTACTTGAATTTTTCTAAAACGTCTACTTAAAAGCATATGAATGACTTTATTTTTTTTATTGACAAAAACACATTGGTTTTCATAATAAATCAAATGTTTTTAATGGGTTGCTTGGATGAATAAAAAAACTTTTATTAATTTTGTTTTTCTTTGTATTGTATTTTTATTTGAATCTCTTTCAGCTTCAAAATTGCCATCCTGGATTGATCCTGACTATGCTGATTTGAAGATGGATATGAGCACGAAATCTTTTCTAGAAAAAAGAAAAATACTCATGAGTATGCATCGCCAGAAACGCTATATGGATGTTATTGATTTGTTTAGAGACACATTACACGATCGTTTTGGTGAAAGCGTAGAAGAAGGAAGATTTAGAGTCGCACGCTCGATCGTTCTGTCAAAAGCATACCAAGAGCAGGCGCTAGATGTCAGTATATCCCCATATTTAGTTCATTTTAAATTAAAGGATGCTCTTTTTACTTTATCAGAATATGTGCAGTTCGATATTAAAACAGGATTTGCTCAACGTCATCCTCACCACGCAATGCTTTATTCTTTCTTGATTAATGCAGGATATGCGGAGGTCTTTGACATGCAACTGAGTTTGGTGCTTCAACGTTTCAGGATGAATAAAAAAATTGATTGGCAGAAATTTTTTGATGTTTGGGGGCTTATGAATCATCATACTGCTTTAGCTGCTGAGCAATGCAAGAATTATGAGCGTCTTTGTGAGCTAGATGCTGAGCGTGAAATGAATTTGAGCATCATGCAAAATGCAAAGCACTCCATAAAATTTCTTTCAGAGCGTGTGAAAGCGTTTTCTTTTGTTTTGTTGTCAAATGTTCGTATTGCTCAAAATCCACAATAAGGTGTGACGCTGCATATTCATTGTAAACTCGGTTTGCTATATTATTCTTGAGTCTTGATATAGCTTATTATCTCTTTTTTAAGCTTTCGGGTGTAGGCTGATTAAAAAGAAGATAATAATAATCAATGAATACAACAAAAAAGTATTTCTTCATCAAAATGATGCTTGGCAATTCGATTGCAAGCATCATGGCCTATTTTTTGCTGATCGCTATAGCAGCAGCTCAAGTCTTGTCTTTGTTTTTCTGGAATTATCTTTATGGTGTTGATATTCACAGGATTGTCGTTTTAATTTTTTGGACGACCCTCTTTGTTTCTCTGCCTATTCTTTCGATGTTCGCGTATATTTTAAAAGATGTTGGAAAACAATATGATGACCTCACGCGAAGCCAGTCTAAACTCAGAGAACAAAAATCGAAGCTCACAACGGCAATGGCAAAGCTGGAGGAAGCGCGTGATATTGCAATTGAAGCGAGTGAGGCTAAAAGTCGCTTCTTAGCCAATATGAGCCACGAGATTAGAACACCTCTTAATGCGATCATTGGTTATACAGAGCTTCTGCTTGAAGAGTTCGAAATCTCAGCAACGTCGCAGGCCCTCGAAGACCTTGAAAAAGTGCAAAATTCAGGAAAGCAGCTCCTTGATCTCGTCAACGATATTTTAGATCTTGCAAAAATTGAAGCAGGAAAAGATTACGTTAACTTCTCCCTTATCCATTTAAAACTCATGGTGAACGAAACGGTTGATGTGGTACGGCCTCTTTTGCATAAAAATAATAATGAAATTATAGTCGATGTTCCAGACGACATTAAAGAGGTTCAGTCAGACCCAGGTAAGTTACGACGCTGTTTAATTAATTTACTCTCGAATGCTTCAAAATTTACTCAAAATGGTACAATTACGCTTTCTGTGCGTAAAGAAGTACAGAGAGAGAAAAGCTATATACTTTTTACTGTAGCCGATACCGGGATTGGTATGACAGAAGAAGAAATGGGGAGAATCTTTGAATATTTTACGCAAGCGGATGAAACAACCACACGTCGTTTTGGGGGGTCGGGCCTTGGCCTTACTATTACACGAAAGCTGATCATGCTTATGGATGGGGATATAAAAGTATCGAGTGAAAAGGGAAAGGGATCAACCTTTACCATAACGCTTCCGCAAGATATGGATAGTAAAAAATAAGGCTGATATGGAACGTATGACTCCGTCTCAGTCAAATGAGGCCAGTCAGATGAGTCTGTTTCTTTTAAGCCAGGTAAGAATCGTTCGTCTGTAGAGATGGATCCATTCATTACATTCATAGAGCCCCGTTGACGTGTCTTTACGTGTGAAAAAGGGTTGTTCTGTAAAAAAGAGCGTCCACACATTCTCCCATAGGCTTTGTTTGCCAAAATGAGGCATGTGGTGGGCTAGAAAGACGTTGTCAGAAAAGGCGTCATGCTCCACATATGGTTTCCATAGGGTTGCATTTTTGATGTGCTCCAGTTGATCCCCCACATCATCTTGATACTGCATCATGCCTCGAATAAAAAGCACTGGGATGCCGCGTGTGTTTGGTGGCACTCCAAGCCTTCCAAAAACGGCACGATCTGTAATTTTGGAATCTAGATCAATCACAGCATGCACGCGCGGATCTCTAAATCCAAAAATGTGTGCACTATTAGCGCCGATGCTGTGTCCTGCCAAAATAATTTTTGATACATCCATCTCTGGTAAGGCTTTTAAGATATCCCGCACGTGATTCACTACATAAGAGAGATCGTAAAGCGTGTCTTTAATAACAGCATCATCGTAAGCATAGCGAAAATCTCGATTGCGCGGAATCATCCAAAGATCTTTGAGTGTCGGGCGGATAATCTCCCCAGATCCAAATCGGACTAAGCCTGCCACATAGGGTTGATCAAGCATAAGGACAATAGCGCCTGATGAAGCTAATGCTTCTGCAAAGATTGTATAGCGATCACGATCAGCACCACGCCCGGGGATGAAAAGAATCAGGGGGTAAGTGCCTCCAAAAGGGATTCCATTGGGTTTTGCATGCGCTAGAATACGTCTTCCTTGAATTTCGCCATTTTGAAGCGTGAAGGGTTGATAAGGATAGAGTCCGTGATGCGGTTTTGATGGATAAAAAAGACTGCCCATCCAACGTTTGGGTGTCGAATCCCGTAACATGGTGCGGGAGGTGTCTTGAAACTCGATACATTTCACCCCAAGAGAATAGGGACCAGGTGGTGATGGAAGAGCAAGGGGTACTTCCTCTTTTGAGGCAGCCATCATTCCATGTGTGAGAAGGATCCAGACAAGGCAAAGTCGTACTAAAAAATTAAAAACAGGTAAGCACATATACTTTACTTTTCTTTCAGAGTTTTTCTATCAAAGACATCTTACTGCAGCCACACCACAAGCATAAAGCGTAATATGATAGATATGGTTCTTAAACGTGTTTTAGGTGCGAATGAATAAAAATAAGACTCCATTCATGTTCATGGGGTAAGGTGAGGTAAGTGACGGTTTAAAGCAAGGGCAGGGGGATTTAAAAACCAAGTTTTAATTTTTTCGAAGTCTTCTACTTCAAACGCTTCTAGAATGCTTATATGGTTTTTTCTAGTGATGGGGATCTTTTGACTTAACAACGCTTGTGCTGCTTCAGCGTAGAAGGCGTTGCGATCTGGATGGTTTACAACATTGTAACCGATTGCTTCGCTATAAATAACACGAAGACTGTCATAGGTAAAATTCTTCAAAAGAAGTTTTCGAAGAGCAAGAAAGGGTTCGCCCTGGCCATGGCGATAACAGTGAACAAAATGATAGGCCGCTTGATGCAACGGGATAAGCGGTTGAAGTAAGCGTGCTGTTTTTTGGTCGTCCGTTTCTGCAACATGCTCATCTGTTTCAAGAGGAGCGTTCTTCACGGGGATAGATGAGATAAATCCTACGAGATCATCAAAAACATCACGACTGAGTGAAAGGAAAATGCTTAATAAAGCAGTGTTGTAGCTATCTATGTTGTTGTGGTCGGTATCAATGACAGTCAGGTTATCGAAAGATTCATCAGTATCAGCCTCTTCAGATTCTTCATGATCTTGCATTGTATGGAGAAATTGGAAAAATTGCCTAACCTTAGGTAGGAGAGGGGAGTCTTTAAAATAGCGTTTTAAGGATTTTTGTTGATAGCGAGCAAGCGTGTTTAGAACATAGTCGGGGAGTTCGGGTTCTTCTGAAGGTGCTAAACAAGTCAAAAGATTCCTAAAGAGAGATGCAACACCACGCACTGAATGAAACGCATATCCAAATGAGATTAAAGGGTGCTCCTTAAAAAAAGGAGCAAAGAAAGCCGATTGATTGTTGATGCGATTGTTTTTCAAGTTAAAAGGAGTTTTGTGGGTCCAAAAGTTAGCTTTAAAGCCAAAACGCCAAAGGGCATGCTCTGTTAAATAATGATCTAATGCTGTCTTTAAGGCTTTGTAGTCAAGATCTTTTTTGGGCTCTTTATGTTCTGTATCCAATTCTACAACGGTAATGCCTAAACGCTTAAGTTTTTCAATTTCAGCGCGAAGATAATAGAGACGATACCCATCTTCAAAGAATTTGAGCACATGGCGGGGATGTCTTTGAAGGGTTGGTTTTTTTAAATTTCCATTCCCAAGGCGCATGCTGAGATGGCCATTTTGATCACTTTCAAGCCCTTCAATAATTGAACGTTTAAATAGTATGACAGCGTCACCTTGTGTGAGCGGTGTTGAACCTAAATAGATGACTTCTTGAGCGCATAGGGAGATGACAGATTGCACGTGCTTTCGAAGTGACGTGACGATCAAAGAGGCCGCTCGGCCAGCATTGTCAGCAAAAGCTATATTAGGGACAGGGGCATTCATTGTCCAATACGTCATGCCGTCTCTTGCAAACACATGTGGCATATTATTTTCAAAAAGGACAACCCCTGTGTGAACAAGCACAGCATTTTGCATTATTTCTTCATACTTTGGTAAGGTAATGGACTGTTGTTTTAATTTTTGGGTAAATCTTTTTTTAAGAGGGAGGTGGGCCGTATCTTCTTCTAATATAGATCGAGAGGAATTCCCTAATGAGGCATCAAGATGCGCGGTTGTGTGTGTGATGAGAATAAAAAAAAATAAAAAATATTGCTTCATGGGGACGGTGAGCACTCTTAAACTTAAGATTAATCAAATGATTCTCATTTTAAACGGATGCTTTGTCAAACTCATTTAATGGAACATACTTAATTCTTGGATATCATGCTCTTTAGAACGCATGTGGTAAGGAACGACAATCTTCGCCTTTTTCAGGTCACTTGAAACGGAGTTCCTTGATGTTTCATAAAGTCCTGTATACCAAAAGCATATCACTAAAAAACGGGCTTTGTTGCATGATATGGTATGCGTTCCTATAAGCCTTGCGCATCAACTTTTCTGCAGAATTTTGTATCCTTATATTCTGCGGGACGCTGTATATTATTCCAACTGCACACTCCAGAATTATCAATCATCTTGAAGAAAACAGTAGAAGACGAACTCCCCTTATAAACATGATATGAACAAAGAGGACCAGATATTTTGCCGGTAAATTTTAAGCAGGGCATTGCGCTATCGATCATCTCAGCAGGAACATCCACACCTTCAGCATGAATAGGGCCAAACATCGTTGAAGTTGAGGGGTCTTTTTTATAAGATCCGTCACTGTTTCTAAATTTAATGGGCGGCTTTGATTCACTGCTGCTTGCAAAACCAGTTGTGACGCCGCTCAAACAGATGACAGCTGCTGCCATAAGATGCCAATTTTTCATCTCTTGCTCCTTCCTCTTAACGCATGGAACAACAGTATGATTATGAGGATATTAAATAATTGTTAAAGTATGAGTCTTTTATTTTATACAGAATCGTTTGCCGAATCATTCAATCATATCCTGATGGACAATTTTAAATATATAGAATCAAACGTTACAGCGTGACAACAGATGATAAGCATGATATTGGGTGCGGGTGAGTTGAACAAACCATTAGGAGTTTATGCATGCTCACATCTATTCTTTTTTCCATCCTTATTGCATCCTCTTCTGCCCATGCTCTTGTTTTAGAAGACATGGAAACAAAAGGAACATTAACATCTACATTGGCCCACAAAAAAGTGGGCTATTATATTGGCTCTTTTGATCCGCTTCATAAGGGGCATGAGTCTGTGGCGCATCAAATTGTTGATACAGGGCTTTGTGACTATGTGCTTGTGGTACCTGCTTGGAGCACGGCAGATCAGTATAAAAACAGAAGTGCGATAGAGCATCGCCTTGATATGCTTTTTGCAGCGTTTGAAGCCAATCCCAAAATAATCGTGACACGGAAAAATCCGAAGCAAATCCAACAAGCATTAACCGAAGCTGATCCTATGCGTACTATTCATGAGAAAGCAACGGTCAAAGCATCCATACCTGGCATTACATTTGTTGGTATTATTGGATCTGATGTTGTGATGAGTACAAATGCAGACGAACGAAAACGTTCTGTTTTTATGGAAGGTGTTAAAATTAGTAAGGCGCATAAAGACACCAGTGTTGGGACAGTAATGGCGTTACCCGTTAAGGAATTTATTGTCTCAATGAGGGAAGGGGATGATTTAAGCACATTGGGTGGAAAATTAGGAGATCGCCCCATTATTGAGGAAATTAAAACCCCTTTTAAAGATCTCTCATCAACCAAAATTCGTGAACTTATCAAAGCACAAAAGCCAATTAATGACTTTGTCAGTGATGGAGTGAGGGGTGTGATAGAGCACTATCATCTCTATACCCATGAAGACTGATAAGAGTGAGCCGTTTGCGAAAAGCTTTACAAAAAAGGAGGGAAAATCCCCTCCTTTTAAGAACTGATAATCTTTTTAAATTTCAGTATTAAGCTCTAGAATTTTTTTTTGAAGCTTCTTCAATTTTGTTCTCGAGCGCACTTGCAGGGATAGCGCCTGGGAAAGCTTCGTCTCCAATGATCACATAAGGTGTGCCTTCCACATTGAGAGATTTTCCAAGGTTAATATAATGTCCCATTTTGTTGGTTACTTCCTTGGAGTTCATATCGGCAACCAATTTGTTCGTATCAAGGCCAACACTTGTTGCCACTTCTTTGATGTCATCGATGCTTGTAGCGCCCGATTGAAGCAAAGCGTGCACAAACTTTTCGTACTTACCTTCACCTTGATCGGCTGCAGCGATAGAAGCGCGTCCAATTTGCTCAGACACTTGGCCAAAGATGGGATATTCGAGAATATTAAAACGAAGATCTTTGAATTTTGGCATGACTTGAAGAAGAGATTGTTTAAAGTCTTTGCAATGACCACATTGTGCATCCACAAAAACAGCCCCGATAATGCGACCATTTTTAGCGCCAATATAAGGAGCGTTTGTGTCCTTTAAAATCATTGAATACTTTTGGGCTTCTGCAAAGCCGGGTGCAGCTGCATGAAGGGCTGGTGCCGATAAATGCGTCAACGCCGTTCCAGCCAAGATGATTGATGTCTTGAGTATTTTTTTCATTTTAGTCCTTAACTGTTGATATGAGAAAGTCATTACTGTTTTATGTTTATCTTTTTTGTTTTTCAAGAAGGTTAACATACTCAAAAATATCTTTTGCACGAAGCGCTGATGGACCATCTTTAAGTAATTTGATGGCGCGTTCGGATTGTTCTTTGGCTGCAGGGTAATTATCCTCAGAAAGCGCCTTTTCGGCAAGTGATAAGGCACTCATGCCGATATTGCCTTGCTTGCCATAGGCAATGGCTAAAAGTTGCCATGCAAAAGGATTTTTGTCTTCTTTCTTAACAGCTTCTTTGACAAGCTTGAAGGCCTCATGTGTTGAGCTTGGATCTTCTAACTCAAGAAGACATTGAGCGTATGCTAATGCAATGAGCGTTTGTTCGGGCGCTAAGGATAAGGCTTGTTTATAGGCTAAAGCAGCAGACTTAATATCCCCTTTATCATAAAAGATTTGGCCCTTGAGGTCATAAAGATACGGATCCTTAGGTGTTTCCCTGATAATGGAATTGAGGTTCATGAGAGCCTCATCATGATTATTGCTCATGAATTGGAGAATGGATCGGGCATAACGTGCTTCAAACGTTTTGTCATCTGAGGATAACTGCATTTGAAGACGACCCGGCATCAAAAACGCCATCATTTTAAGTTTCATCCGTGCGAATTTATGCTGTAGATGCTCAGGTAATTCCCTGTCTGATAGTTTGGAGTGGGCAACATAGTTGCTTAAAAAGTCTACACGATCACTAGTCAAGGGGTGGGTTCTCAAATAACCATCCTGCTGATCAGAGGTCAGAAGATCTTGAGTTTTCAGTTTCTTCATAAAACTTAAGAATCCTTTTGCAGACCAGCCCAGCTTGTCAAGGAAACGCACCCCTGCTTGGTCAGCGGATGCTTCTTGACCACGAGAATAATGTAAAAAGCTGTATTGTGCGCTAAGCGCTCCACCAAGAGCAAGGCCAGTTGCCGCATCCGGGCTTCCGGCAGCAGCTGCTGCCGCACCTAACACCATCGCAGCAAGTGCCATGATTGACGCACGCTCCATGGCTTCAAGTCGATTTAAAATGTGGCCATCGGCAATGTGCCCGGTCTCGTGCGCT
>JBQCDM010000234.1:0-4859 GCA_051961235.1 Nucleicultricaceae bacterium (SeqCode) | reverse complement strand
CCGGCATTTATTGTATTCTTTGTAAATACACTCCATTCAATCGAATTATTTAGAATTAGTCAAGATTTCCTCCCTGTATAACACCTTGAGCAATTCGATGCCCCGATTCCACCGCCGCCTCCATCGTCCCAATACAATCAAGAATGGTTGTATGCTCTCCTGCAAAATAAATTTGATCAGCAACAGGGGAAAATAAAGATTTATATGTCACACCCTTTATTTGCTGCGTTTCATCGAGCTCAACAGACATCTCGCATGAATAGCCCACATAAGATCCTCCCACAAAAGGATCATCCGCCCAGTTGTGTGTGACAGGCTGATGATACAGACTAAACGGCGAATCCACCTCTTTTACTAGCCCAGGATTTTGGTTGTGATCTAAGCCAAGACCTTGAAGCGCCCTCTTAAATTCTGCTGTAAGATCAATATGTCGTTTTGTTCCGTATAAACAAAACAGAGTTTGATCAAACGTGAAAAAACCTATGGACTCTTCAAGAGATACAGCACTTAAGCGATTCCATCCTTCCAAGCTGATGGGATATCCAACTTTAAAGTTTTCACCCATTTTCAAGCGCTTAATTTTTTCGATTCTCAGACGATCAATGCTGCTTTGTGTGAAATCAATCTGAGGCAAAACTTTTGCCGGAACAGCTAAAATAAGAGTATCTACCTGCTCAACCGTGTGGTCAGAGAAATGCAGTATCATCTGTTGGCCTGCTTTTTTCACACACGTGAGGGCTTTATTGAATTCAAGTCGATTTTTAAGCTCCTCCTGAAGCCGTAGAGGCAGCAACCCATTTCCCCCCTCAATCCAGCCCACACGAATTTCATGATCTTCTGTCATCAAAGAATCATGCATTTTTGACATTCCGCCTCTAACAATACTTAAGAGCGTGTCAACGTTATGATGGATTGATTGTTGATAAATAGGAACACCTTCATAAGCTTGCATTCTAATTTTCAAGGCTTTTCTAAGCACATCATCGTCCAGGCTCACCTGGTCGATCAAGTCGCCTATGGAAGACGCCTGCTTTTGATATCGCTCTATTTTTTTCTGAAGTAGAGTGTCTTGGTCCAGCAATTTTGAGAAGGAATAAAATTTTCCTGCCTCATAAACATCCAATTGTAAGGGCAGATCCTTGTATAAAACGTTCAGACCGAGCTCTTTACAAAGAGATAAAATATGTTCTGCTTCACCCCCATCTGTAATATTTTGCCCGCCTAATTCAAATAAGGATTGTGTTCCGTCTCTCTTTTCAAGCCAAACACTCAACACACGTCCACCAACCCGCGCCTTAGCCTCATAAATCTTCACGTTCAATCCATGTTTGGTTAACCTGTATGCCGCCGTAAGACCTGCAAGTCCACCACCTATAACAGCAATCTTTTTTTCATATGCTTCTGACATAAGCCTCTTCTCTACCTGTTTTGAACGATGATAAGGCATCAAGATAAGTGAATTATCTTGTAAATCAATGACTTTATCATTGATTTATTGAGTAGTTTTTTTAGTCTTTATCATGCTTCAATCATTGACTCATGCTTGTTTTTATTGACTCTAAGAATAATTAGTCATAGAATTTAAAGAAAATGTGTTCTTTATATTTTCTATTCTTTAAGGAACCATCCATAAAAACAGGAAGAGACTTACCATGAAAACAATAAACTATTTTTTGTATTTTTCCCTATCCACAGCGTTACTTGTGGGATTTGAAACCACAGCATTTGCAACAAGTTCAGCATCCTCCTCAAGTGAAGAAGCACTAGCACCAAAAACGAGAGAAGAGGCTGCGGAAATCAATAAATTAAAAAAACTAGGATTGGATACGGCGGAGATTAAAAAAACCATAGAAGAGAAAAGAAAGAAGAAAGCAGACGAATTCAAACGTATGAACTCAGGAGATATTGATTTAAAACCCCTAACACGCGATGAAGCTGGTAAAATAAATCAATTACGTAAGCAAGGGCTAACAGACCTTGAGATCAAAAGAGCAGTAAAAAAACAAAGAGGTAGTGAGAATTAATCATCTCTCAATAATGCGTTTTTGTATTTATTAATTTGAGTTCAAGGCAGCCGGCTAGGTGAAAAACATTCATAAAGTTTAACATATCTTTAAGGCTTTTAAGATTTTGTTAAAACTTGTCACGCTATAATTGATAAAAAACAGGAAGACATCATGCACCATAAATCATTTCAACACAGATCATTGATATTGCTCGCAAGCTCTGCCTTAGCTCTCTTAGTATGCTCTGAAACATTGACTTCATCTGAAGCCTTTGCATCCTTAACTACTCCTTTATCGCGAGAGGAATTAGCATTAAAAAACAAACTGCAGAGAGAGCAACATTACAGCCCGGAGGCAGCTCTTGCAGAAGTCTTGAAGCGACGCAGCCAATCCAGTGGGGGCTCTGGTAGTGTTAGTAATGAAGAAAAAATAGCCCTAGAAAAAAAGATTGAAGAAGCACAGCGATTACAGCAAGAACAAGAAAAACAACTTGTGGCACAAAAAGAGCAAGCACAAAAATTACAGCTAGAAAAAGAAAAAGCTGAAAAAGAACGGCTACAATTTGAAGCAGAACAAAAGATACTTGCAGAACAAATCGCACAACAAAGAGCCGAACACGAAAAAGCGTTAAAAGAATTAGAAGAAAAACACTTTAAACTCACGGCCGCTGCAAAGAAAAAGACAGCAGAACTCGAACAAGAGCTTAAACTTGCTGCAGAAGCATCCGAATTCCGTGGTTTTGACTATCTCAATAAGCGCTTAAGTGTTGTCGATACACGCATTAAAACACTCGAGAGAATGGTGACCCCTGATCAACAAGACATGCAAGAGTTTATTGATCAATCTAAAGATGCGTTAGCAAAGCTAACCGCTGCGGCTTCCAGTGTTGATATCGGAACGGATAAAGAGATTCTCCTTGATTTACAAAAAAATATTAGCGTTTTTTCATTCAATTTTGAAATCGAAGCGCTTGACTTTTTATCTCGTAATGCCGCAAAAGCAGGCATTGCACTTCCTGATAGTTTTTATGATATGTCACCAGAACAACAGGAAGCTGCTATCAATGAAGCAAAAAAAATCATTGAAAATAAAATAAAAGAAGCCCAGCAAGCTGAGGAAAAACGTGCTGCAAATGAAAGATTGCTTCGAGCGAAACTCAAAGAGCGTGCTGCAGAAGAGCTCGAAATCATGAAAAAGGAAATTGGTGATACACCTTATCTTGTAAAAGCAGCAACGGGGACGGGAATTTTATTAGCTGACCTCAAAAAAATGGAGCAGTACGCTCATGCGGATGACTATGATAAAATTAACTACCAAACCTTACAGGATAGAGAAAGAGAAATTGGAACTATACTAGAACAAGGAAAAGGTAGTAACGGATCTATCATAGATGCTTTTAGGAAAAAGATTAATGATCTCCATGCGGCACAGCATCCAGATAATGTGACGCAAGAACAAATAGCTTTTGCAGAGGCGCTTTACTTTATGCTTCCTGGCAAAGCGATGGCAATGGGCGGAATAGGCGGCGGGATGCTGCCACCACCCCCTCCTCCTGTACAACAAAACAGTGGTTCACCGGCTTCTTCTAGCAGTAATGGTGGGTTTACACCCCCGCCCCCTCCTCCTCCGCAACCTTCCTCTCCGCCACCTCCGCCTCCTGGCACTCCTTCTGGCAAGGGTGGCCCTCAAGTTAAGAAAATTCCGGAAGGCGGAAACTTTAAGACCCTATATGAAACACGTCTCAAGCCTTATTTAATACCACTTCCTGGCATGCCAGGTTTGCTGGATGCTTCTCCTGAAGAAATAAAGAAGTATATAGACCTTGTCATTAAAAACGCTAAAACTAAACTCCAGCTTCTTCAGGAATTTGTTGGCACAATAAAAGTAACAGGAGAAAAAGAGCATGAAACGGTTAGCCTTGAAGGAGGCAAGCCAGAAATTATAGCGGATATCAAGAAAATTATGGATGGCACCATAGAGCCTGAAAAGCTTTATGGTTATTATCTCATGTTATCTGCACTTAAAAGCCAAACAAAGCTAGAAGATATCCAGCTTAAATGGCAAAAAGATGACAGAAGCAACCTCAGAAGTTTAAGGTCATTTATAAATTATGTGAAAATGAAGGTTGTTGAGGATGAGATACAAAAAGCATCCAATGCTGGATCAGGACCAGGCACCGCCCCTAAGGTTGGCTCTAATTCAGTACCAAAAAATGATATCTTTGCCCATCTTGCTGATATTGGTGAATTATGGGTAAAAGACCCGGATTTACTGAAAATAGCATCCGGTAAAGATGCTGAAAGCTTAGACGAATCAGAAGGTGGCTTTAAAAAAATTGTAACTTCAATAAACAAGTTTATCGCTACTTCCTATGGCGTTAACAACCTAAAGAATGTCAATGCGATGATTGTAGGTATCCCAGTTCAAGATAGCGATACCCCAAATAGCCTCGTCGCTAAACTGAAAAATGCACTTGCAGCTTACATAGAAAATCTTTCTGTAGGTGGTCAAGAATTAAAAACACTGAAAGGTCAACACGCCCCTAATCTTCTCAAACTCGTTGGATCAAAAAATGTTGTAAGCGATGATTATAAGCATTTAATGATTCTATTGTCTCACTTCTTAGATGATCCACGTTTTATCGCTGAACTATCTAACGTTGAAGAAGAACTTAAAAATCTACACATCAAATCATCCGGTGACCTCAATCAAAGACTTCTTGGCATCTTGGGTCATGATATTAATACCATTACACATGGTAATTTCTACATGGATACAATTAGTGAAGAGACAAGAACTAAAAATGATAACTCCGCAAATGCAAAAGCAGTAAATATAGTATCTAGCATAGAT